>VGXI01000113.1 GCA_016873475.1 bacterium
ACGCCGCGCAGGCCGCGGGCAAGATCCCGCTCGACGTGGACGCGATGGGCGTGGACCTGCTCAGTCTTTCGGCGCACAAGCTCTACGGCCCCAAGGGCGTCGGCGCGCTCTACTTGCGCCGCCGCGAGCCGCGCGTACGAATCGAGCCGCAGCTCCACGGCGGCGGCCACGAGAAGGGCCTGCGCTCGGGCACCCTCAACGTGCCGGGCATCGTCGGCTTCGGCGCCGCGGCGGCGATCGCGGCGGCCGAGCTGGAGACCGAGGCCGCTCGCCTGCGCGAGCTGCGCGATGAGCTCTACGAGGGCCTCCGCGCGCGGCTGGACGGCGTCCAGCTCAACGGCGCGCGCGAGCCGCGCCTCGCCGGCAACCTCAACCTCAGCTTCGCCGGCGTGGACGCCGACGGACTCCTCATGCGCCTGCGCACGATCGCGCTCTCCAGCGCCTCGGCCTGCAGCACGGCCAGCGAATCGCCCTCGCACGTGCTCGCCGCAATGGGCCTGGACGCCGCGCGTGCGGCCGGCGCCCTGCGTTTCAGCCTCGGCCGCTTCACGACGGGCGAGGAGATCGCTGCCACCATCGCGGCGGTCGCCGCCGCCGTTCGGGAGCTGCGCGCGGCCGACCCGCGGCGCCTCACGCTCGACACCCTCGAACACGCAAGGAGCGGACTCGCATGATCACCCTCACCGAGAGCGCCGCCAGCGAGGTGCGCCGCCTGATGGCCGAGACGGGCCAGACGGCCGCCGTGCTGCGCGTCGGCATCAAGAGCGGCGGCTGCAGCGGCTTCAGCTACGAGCTGGGCATCGATGACAACGCCGATGACGGCGACCAGCGCTTCGAGAGCCAGGGCGTGCCCGTGGTGGTCGACCTGAAGAGCTACTTCTACGTGAAGGGGCTCGTCATCGACTTCGAGCAGAAGCTGCTCGGCGGCGGCTTCCGCTTCCAGAACCCGAACGCGACCGGCGGCTGCGGCTGCGGGACGAGCTTCTCGGCCTAGCCGTGGCGAAGCCGCCGGGCACCGAGAGCATCGCCTGCGGCTGCGGGGGCGAGGCCTGCGCCACCGCCGCCCCGGTGGCGGGCGCGCCAAGCCGCTGGCGCGGGCGAGCGCCGGTCCTGATCACCGCGGCCAGCGGGCTCGCGCTCGCGACGGCCTTCGCGCTGCACGCGGCGCTGGCCGGCTGGCGCCCCGCCTTCGGTGCCGAGACGGGGCCGATGCCCCCCGCCGTGACAGCACTCTACCTGCTTGCGGTCCTCGCCGGCTTCTGGCTGGTCGCACCGCGCGCCTGGCGCTCCCTCGTCCGCCTGCGACCGGACATGAACCTGCTGATGACGCTGGCCGTGCTCGGCGCGCTGCTGCTCGGCGACCACTTCGAGGCGGCCACGGTGAGCTTCCTCTTCGCCTTCAGCCTGCTGCTCGAGTCCTGGAGCGTGGGGCGCGCGCGGCGCGCGATCGCCAAGCTGCTCGCGCTCGCGCCCGAGCGGGCCCGCGTGCTCCGCGAGGGCCAGATCGAGTCGCTGGTGCCCGTGGAGTTCGTCGCCGTCGGCGCGCGCCTGCGCGTGCTGGCGGGCGAGCGCATCCCCCTCGACGGCGTCCTGCGCGCGGGCCAGGGCACGGTGGACCAGTCGCCGATCACGGGCGAGTCGCTGCCCGTGGCCAAGCTGCCGGGCGACGCCGTCTTCGCCGGCTGCGTGAACGGCGAGGGCCTGCTCGAGATCGAGGTCTCGCACACGGCGCGCGAGAGCCTGCTCGCGCGCATCCTGCGCGAAGTCGAGGGCGCGCGGGCGCGCCGCGCCCAGGCCGAGCGCTGGGTGGACCGCTTCGCGCGCGTCTACACGCCGGCGATGCTCGCCCTGGCGGCGCTGCTCGCTCTGCTGCCGCCGCTGGTGGCAGGCGGCGACTGGGCGCGCTGGCTCTACCAGGCGCTGGTGCTCCTGGTGATCGCCTGCCCCTGCGCGCTGGTGATCTCCACGCCCGTGAGCATCGTGGCCGGTCTCGCCCGCGCGGCGCGCGAGGGCGTGCTCATCAAGGGCGGCGCCTACCTGGAGCTGCCGGCGCGGCTCGCGGCCATCGCTTTCGACAAGACGGGCACGCTCAGCCGTGGCCGCCTGTCGCTCGCGCGCGTCCTGCCCGCGGCGGATCTCGCCGAGGACGAACTGCTGGCCCTCGCCGCGGGGCTCGAGGCGCGCAGCGGCCATCCCCTGGCCGCGGCCGTTGGCGAGGCGGCCTCCGCGCGCGGCCTCACCGTGCGCGCTGCCGAAGCGCTGGCCACGCTGCCCGGCCGCGGGCTCGAGGGCCGCGTGGCCGGCCGCACTTACTGGCTCGGCAGTCCGGCCTGGATGGCCGAGCTCGGCCGGCCGCTGGGTGCGCTCGCGGCCGAAGGAACGGCACTCGAGCGCTCGGGCCACAGCCTGCTCGTGCTCGCCGACGAGGAGCGCGTGCTCGGCCTGCTCGCCGCGCGTGACGCCCTGCGCCCCGAGGCGCCGGCCGCCCTCGCCGCGCTCGCGCGGCTCGGCCTCGCGCGCCAGGAAGTGCTGAGCGGCGACAGCGAGGCGGCCGCGCAGGCGCTGGCCCCCGCCTTCTCGGCAGCAGGCGCCGCGCCGACGATCCGCGCCGGGCTCCTGCCCGCCGAGAAGGCCGCCGCCGTGCGCGCGCTGCGCGCGGCCGGCCCCGTGGCCATGGTCGGCGACGGCATCAACGACGCGCCCGCTCTCGCCGAGGCCGACCTCGGCATCGCCATGGGCGCGATCGGCACCGACGCCGCGATCGAGACGGCCGACATCGCCCTGATGACGGACCACCTGGACCGCCTGCCCTGGCTGGTCGCGCACTCGCGGCGCGTGCTCGGGGTGATCCGCCAGAACGTGGCGCTGGCGCTGGGGCTCAAGCTCCTCTTCCTCGGCCTCGCGCTGGCCGGCCAGGCGACGCTCTGGATGGCCATCGTCGCCGACATGGGCGCCTCGCTGCTCGTGATCGGCAACGGGCTGCGCCTCCTCGGCGCGCCGGGCGCGGCGCGGTACTCGGCCAAGCAAGCGCGCCCTGCCTGATACTACCTCAGCAGTGGTCATTCATCTGCCGACTGGATTTCCTCTGGGTTGTCGCGATACAGTAGTCTCGCCGCGCTGGGAGTAGCCAAGAGCCGCCGTCATCGGCACGGCGGTTCAGCCTCACCGTGGCCGCCCGCGAGAGGGAACGATGACGACTGACGAATCCGAGAAGCTCGACCTCCACTCGCAGGATGTAGCGGAGCAGCGACGCCAAGCGCTGTTGCGCCTATATCCCGAGATCCACACCGAAGCCGGCAAGCTCGACATCGAGAAGCTGAAGCTCGCCCTGGGCGAAGCCGCGGACGTGGGCAAGGAGCGCTTCGGTTTGAATTGGCCGGGCAAGGCCGACTGCTTCCGCACGATTCAGGCCCCGAGCCTGGGCACGCTGCGGCCGTGTCCCGAGGAGAGCGTCAACTTCGATAGCACGGGACATCTCATCATCGAGGGCGACAACCTCGAGGTCTTGAAGCTCCTACAGAAACCGTACCTGGGCAATGTCAAGATGATCTACATCGACCCGCCCTACAACACGGGCAACGACTTCATCTACCCAGACGACTACACCGAGAGCCTACGCACTTACCTTGAGTACACCGGCCAGGCAGATGCCGGGGGCAAGCCATTCAGATCCAACACAGACACAGATGGCCGCTTTCACTCCCGCTGGCTGAACATGATGTACCCTCGCCTCTATCTGGCGCGGGATCTCCTGCGTGAGGACGGGGTGATCTTCGTCTCGTGCGACGATCACGAAGTGCACAACCTTCGTGCGCTGATGAACGAGGTGTTCGGGGAGGAGAACTTCGTCGCCTGCGTGATCTGGCAGAAGGTCTACTCGCCCAAGAACTCCGCACGACACCTCTCAGAGGACCACGACTACATCGTAGTCTACGCCCGGCACGCAGAGATTTGGCGGCCTAGGTTGCTTCCCCGCACCGCCGAGATGGAAGCGCGCTACGACAACCCGGATCAAGATCCGCGCGGGCCATGGAAGCCAAGTGATCTCTCTGCGCGCAATTACTACAGCGAAGGCACCTATGCGATACAGTGTCCTTCAGGCCGGACTATTGCCGGCCCTCCCACGGGCAGTTACTGGCGCGTGAAGAAGTCCAGGTTTCTCGAACTCGACCAAGACGGCCGCATCTGGTGGGGCGAGGACGGAAACAACGTTCCAGCAATCAAGCGATTCCGTACCGAGGTGAAGCAGGGTCGCATTCCTCAGACACTCTGGCCCTATTCCGAGGTTGGCCACACGCAGGTTGCCAAGAAGCAACTGCTCGAACATGTCGCCTTTGAGCACACCGATAACGTCCTCGATACCGTCAAGCCAACGGGGCTCATCCGCCGGATGCTGCAGATCGCGACCCAGCCGACGGAGTGCGACGTTATCCTGGATTTCTTTGCGGGTAGCGGTCCTACGGGCCATGCCGTGCTCGAACAGAATCGCGACGATGGCGGCAATCGAACATTCCTGCTCGTCCAGCTCCCCGAACCGCTACCGACACCCGAAGCCCGGCTGCGGACGATTGCAGACATCGCGAAGGAGCGGCTCCGCCATGCCGCTCAAGCTCTCACCGATGGCGACTCCGGCAAGCTCGCCCTTGAAGGCAGCACCAAGGTCGACCGCGGCTTCCGCGTCTTCAAGCTGGCCGAGTCGAACTTCGCGACCTGGGATGCGGAGCAGTCCAAGGATGCCGACCAGCTAGCTGAGCAACTCGCGCTCCATGCCAACCACATCCGTGACGGCCGCTCAGAGCTGGACCTGCTGTACGAGATCCTTCTCAAGAGCGGCTACCCCCTCGCCTCACCCGTCGAGGCTCTCGAGCTGGCTGGGAAGCGGGTGAACAGCGTGGGGAGCGGAGAACTCCTCATCTGCCTCGAGCGGACACTGACCCTTGATCTGATTCGCGTTATGGCAGCCCGGACACCCAAGCGAGTCGTCTGCCTCGAGGAGGGCTTTGCAGGCAACGACCAACTCAAGGCCAATGCTGTCTACATCTTCAAGACCAAGGGGATCACCAGCTTCAAGACGGTATAGGGGGACGATGGTCGGCAAGGGTGACAACAAGGGGAATCTCTTCGGTGGCGATTGGACCACGCATAAGCTCGATGTACTCGCAGGCTACTTGTCGAGCTACACGACCGCGCTCAAGAACGCTCACTTCGAGAAGCTCTACATCGATGCTTTCGCGGGAACTGGCTACCGTGATGCACGACGCAAGGAGCCCGAGTCCATCCTAGAACTACCGTTTCCCGACCTTGCGGAGGCTGAGACGCAAAGGCTTCTCGAGGGCTCTGCACGGCGCGCCTTGGCGGCCAAGCCTCGATTCGAGCGATACGTCTTCATCGAGCGCAGTCCGGAGCGCTGCGCGCAGCTTGAGGCGCTGAAGTCGGAGTTTCCCAGTCTGGCCAAGGACATCGAGATCCGCCAGGGTGATGCGAACTCTGAGATCCGTACACTCTGCTCTCGGGATTGGCGTTCGCGGCGAGCCGTGCTCTTCCTGGATCCGTACGGCATGCAAGTCGAATGGGCAACGATTGAAGCTGTCGCCCGCACCCAGGCTATCGATCTTTGGGTGTTGTTCCCTCTCGGCATGGGGGTGAACCGGCTACTCAAGAAGTCCGGGGATATCCCCGAGGGCTGGCGGCGCAGGCTGGACCTGCTGCTCGGCACTCGGGACTGGCACGATGAGTTCTATCGAGTCGATGTTACGCCAACCCTGTTCGGCGGCGACGAAGAACGTGTCGTCAAGGCAAGCATGGAGACAATCGGCAAGTACTTCAATAAGCGGCTCGAAAGCGTCTTCGTCGGGGTAGCGCCGACTCCGGGCGTGCTTCGCAACTCAAAGCAGAACCCGCTCTACCTGCTTTGCTTCGCCGTCGGAAACGCGAGAGGAAGAGACATCGCACTCCGGATCGCAAACCATCTGCTAAAGGAGGTGAGCTAGTGGCCCAAGGCTCTGGCATCGAGTGGACCGAGGCCACCTGGAATCCCGTTACGGGTTGTACGAAGGTCAGCCCCGGCTGCAGGCACTGCTATGCGGAGCGCATGGCCGCGCGCTTGAAGGCAATGGGGCAAGCCAACTACACGAACGGATTCGAGCTGACTCTGCAGCGCCACATGCTCGATCTCCCGTTGAGATGGAAGAAGCCGCAGACAGTCTTCGTGAACTCGATGAGCGATCTTTTTCACCCCGGAGTGCCGCTAGCCTATGTGCGCGAAGTCTTCGCCGTGATGACGCGGGCACACAGGCACCGCTTCCAGGTCCTCACAAAGAGGGGGGACAGGTTGGAGGAGTTGAGCCCGAAGCTCCACTGGGCGCCAAATGTCTGGATGGGTGTGAGTGTTGAGACGGCGCTGTACAAGAGCCGCATCGACCAACTACGAAGCACCGCGGCGCGAGTCAAGTTCCTTTCAATCGAGCCGCTTCTGGGTCCGCTGCCGGGACTCGACCTGCGCGGCATCGATTGGGTGATCGTAGGTGGTGAATCCGGTCCTGGGGCTCGGCCAATGAATCCCGAATGGGCAACCGACTTGCGCGATCAGTGTCAAAGGGCTGGGGTGCCCTTCTTCTTCAAGCAGTGGGGCGGAAAGAACAAGAAGCGCTCCGGCCGCATCCTGGAAGGTCGCATCTGGGACGAGATGCCTGGGGACATGGACCTGCGATGAACCTGCTCAACCGCATTCTCGCTGCCGCGCAGATCGGCGAAACGACCGACTGGGAGTTCAAGTCGGCGCGCGGCGGGTTCCCCGGGAGCTTCTGGGAGACCTACAGCGCGATGGCGAACAGCGAGGGCGGGACCGTTGTCCTGGGCGCCTCCGAGCGAGACGACGAGGTGCGCCTCGACGGCCTCTCAGACTCCTTGGTGGCGCAGCACCAGAAGCGGCTCTGGGACGGCCTGAACGATCGCGGCCAGGTCAGCCTCAACCTACTGGAGCCCAACCTGGTCGAGATCGTGGATCTCGAGGCCGCGAAGCTCCTCGTGATTCGCGTTCCGCGCGCAAGCCGGACACAGCGTCCGGTGTACCTCGGTGGGAACCCCCTCGGGCACACCTGGCGCCGGCGCCACGAAGGCGACTACCGCTGCGGGGATGGCGAAGTCCGACGAATGCTGGCCGACGCCGACGAGACGCCGCGGGATCACCGCATCCCGCGCGGATTTGCTTTGAATGATCTCGATGCTTCCAGCCTGGCGCAGTACCGCCGACGATTCCAGCTTGCCAAAGGTGAGGATCACCCCTGGGCGGCACTGCCCGATGTGGAATTCCTGACTCGACTCGGCGGCTGGCGATGCGATCGCTCGGCCGGAAGCGAAGGCCTGACTCTCGCCGGTATCCTCATGTTCGGAAAGGATCTCGCGCTGCGCGACCCCGAAGTCGCCCCGAACTACTTCGTGGACTACCGCGAGAAGCTCGACCCAAGCACGCGCTGGAGCGATCGTATCTATCCGGATGGGACCTGGGAGCCCAACCTGTTCCAGTTCTACGTAAGGGTCTGGCCCAAGCTCGCTGCAGGAATCCCAACCCCCTTTCGCCTCGAGGGTGACCAGCGGCGCGACGTGACCCCCACTCACGAAGCACTGCGGGAGGCGTTCGTCAACGCCCTGATCCACGCTGACTACTCTGGAGCGGGTGGCATTGTCGTCGAGCGCCATCCCAACCGCTTCTTCGTCTCCAATCCGGGAACGCTGCTCGTGTCGCTGGAGCAGTACCATCGCGGAGGGGTGAGCGAGTGCCGCAATCCCTCGCTGCAGCAGATGTTCCTGCTGATCGGAGGCGGCGAGCGTGCCGGATCGGGAGCCGATAGGATTCGGGCCGGTTGGCGCCATCAGCACTGGCGCGCGCCGCGAATCGAGGTCTTCGACCAGCCGGATCGGGTGGGCTTGTCCTTACCGACGGCCAGCCTAATCCCGGAGGAAACCCTGCACTCGCTTCGGCAGCGGTTCGGCCCCGTGATCTCCAGCCTTGGCTCTGCGGAACTCCAGGCCCTGGCCACGGCCGCACTGGAGGATGCGGTTTCCAACTCCCGCCTCCAGCAGCTCCTGACGGACCACCCGGTGGACATCACCCGGATGCTGACAGGGCTCTGCGAGCGCGGGCTACTGGTTTCGGACAGCCGCAGGCGTTGGACGACTTACCGTCTGCCGCCCGCTGGGGACTCCGGACACTCGCTCTTTCCTGCCGATGGCTCCGCTCAGTTACCTGGGGACTCCACTCATTTGCCGGCCGACTCCGCTCATTTGCCGGCCGACTCCGCTCATTTGCCGGCCGACTCCGCTCGCTCTGATGAGGCCGAGGAGGCCCTTCAGAGAATCGCCGATCCGGTGGCCCAAAGAGGGAAGGTCCCGGCAGATCTCATGGAAAGCACCCTCTACGCGCTCTGCACGGGGCGCTTCTTGACAGCCGAGGACTTGGCCAGGCTCCTCAGACGGACAGCCCCAAACCTGCGGAGCCGGTACCTCACCCCCATGGTTCGCGATGGCCGATTGCGCCTGCGCTTCCCGGAAGCCACAAACCGCCCGGACCAAGCCTACACCGCTGGAGAGGAACCGGAATGAAGATCCAGTTCGACCCCAGCCAGACGTTCCAGCTCGACGCGGTAGCCGCGGTCACGGACCTCTTCGAAGGCCAGCCGCAGGGGAGTCCGGAATACGCCGTCATCAAGCTCCCCGAAGCCGGCCAGCTCTTCGCAGGCCAGGATAGGACCGAACTGGGAGTTAGCAACCGACTCCTGCTGGCCGAGGACAAGCTCCGCGAGAACCTCCGTGCAATTCAGACGCGCAACGAGATCGAGGTCGCCGACCCAGTCGCCCCACCCGATGCCTGGGAGCTGCTCGACGGCCCCGCCGCCCAGCCGAGAAGCTGCCCGCACTTCTCCGTGGAGATGGAAACCGGCACGGGCAAGACCTACGTCTACCTGCGCACGATCTTCGAGCTGTCCCGCCGCTACGGATTCCAGAAGTTCGTCATCGTGGTGCCGAGCGTGGCGATCCGCGAAGGCGTGCTCAAGAACATCGCGATCACTGCCGAGCATTTCCGCGCACTCTACAACAACCTGCCCTTCGAGCACTTCGTCTACGATGCCAAGCGAATCAACCGTCTGCGGCAGTTCGCCACGAGCAACACGCTCCAGATCCTCGTGATCAACATCGATGCCTTCCGCAAGAACTTCACAGGCACCGAGGAAGAGCAGAAGAGCAACGTCATCTACAAGGAGAGCGACCGACTTTCGGGCCGTCAGCCCATCGAGTTCGCTCAGGCCGCCCGGCCGATCGTCATCATCGACGAGCCGCAGAGCGTGGATTCGACCGAGAGAGCGCAGGAAGCCATCCGAGCGCTGAACCCGCTCTGCACGCTCCGCTACTCGGCCACACACCGCCATTCCTACAACCTCGTCTACCGCCTGGACCCTGTGCGGGCTTTCGAGCTGAAGCTCGTCAAGCAGATCGTTGTCGCGAGCGCAGCGGCAGAAGATGCTGCCAACGATGCCTTCGTCCGGATCGAGACGATCCAGCACCTGCCGCGGATCCAGGCAAAGCTGCGCATCCAAGTTCAAACGAGCGCAGGCCCGAAGGAAAAGAGCATCACGGTGAAGCAAGGTTCGGATCTGTTCACGCTATCGGGCGAGCGGGCTTGCTACCGAGTGGGCTTCGAGATTGCCGAGGTCAGCGCGGAGCCCGGTAGCGAGTATGTTCGCTTCGCGAGCGGCCGTGTGCTGCGGTTGGGCGAAGAGATCGGCGGGTTGCGCGAGGACATCTGGCGAACGCAGATCAAGCACACCCTGAAGCGGCATCTCGAGAAGGAGCTCCAAGTCCGCTCGCGGGGCCTGAAGGTGAGAAGTGGTCCCGCTTTCCTGGACAGGTTGGCGGCTGAGCTAAGGTGGACTCCACGGGTTGTCATCATGCCGCCTTCTGCAGTTGGTACTCCTCCATTGGGGTCCTGTCGTTGCTGAGGCTCGAATGGGGCCTCTCCTCATTGTACAGCCGCAGCCACGCCCCAATCCAGTCGCGTGCCTGGATGCCGTTCTCCAGATCGCGCAGGTAGACGCACTCGTACTTGA
>VGXI01000114.1 GCA_016873475.1 bacterium
GCGGCGGCGAACCAGAGCACGGCGCTGCGCTCAGCCTGGCGCAGCGCGGCGACGGCCGCGCGCAGGTGGGAATCGACCGCGGCGGCGGGGAGATCCGGTACGAACTCGGACATGGAGAGTCCTCGCAGGCTCGAGGACGCGGGAGGCGGGGAGGCATGCAATATACTATGAAACGCTGTAGCGGGCAAGCCCATCGCCAGAGAGAAGTCGGCGCCGTTCGCAGGTCTGCCGATCGACTGCCCGATGCTAGCGAGGCGAAGCGGCGGGGTACTCGACCAGCTCGAGCAACACGCCGTGCGTGTCGCGCGGGTGCAGGAAGCAGATGCGCAGGCCCCCGGCTCCGCGGCTGGGCGGCGCGAGCGGGCGGATGCCCCGCTCGGCCAGCGCCGCGAGCGCGGCGTCGAGGTCGGCCACCTCGAAGGCGGCCTGCTGCAGGCCCTCTCCGCGCTTGTCGAGGAAGCGGGCGATCGGGCTCGCCTCGCCGAGCGGTCCCAGCAGCTCGAGCCGGCAGTTGCCCGCGTCGAGCAGGATCGCCTCCACGCCCTGCTCGGGCAGCGCCTCGCGGGCCAGCTCCACGAAACCGAGCAAGTCCACGTAGCGCCGGCGCGCCGCCTCGAGATCGGCGACGGCCACGCCGATGTGATCCAGGCGCCGGAAGATCCCGGCCGGCAAGGCCTCGGCATAGCGCTTCATGCTCACCTCATCCCTGGGGACGGTACTGCCCGAAGACCCCGCGCAGCACGGCGCAGGTCTCGCCGAGCGTGGCGCCGGCGGCGAGGGCGGCCTTCAGCGGCTCGATCAGCGGCGCCGTGCCACTGGCCGCCTCGCCCAGCCGCGCGAGCGCGGCCTCGACGGCGCGGGCCTCGCGCTGCTCGCGGAAGCGCGCGAGGCGCTCGACCTGGCGGCGCTCGAGCTCGGGATCGAGGCGGAAGGCCGCGGCCGCGGCCACCGTCTCCTCGGCTTCCTGGTAGCAGTTGACGCCGACCAGGGCCTGCTCGCCGGCCTCGATCGCCCTCTGCGTGCGGTAGGCGGCCTCGCCGATGCGCTTCCTCTGGAAGCCAGCCTCGATGGCGCGCGCGGCGCCGCCGAGGGACTCGACCTCGTCGATCAGCGTCCAGGCCTCCTCCTCGAGGTCGCGCGTCCAGCGCTCCACTAGATAGCTCCCTGCCAATGGATCGACAGAGTCGGCAACTCCGCTCTCGGCGGCGATCACCTGCTGCGTGCGCAGGGCGAGGCGCGCGCTCGCCTCGCTGGGCAGGGCGAGCGCCTCGTCGTAGCTGTTCGTGTGCAGGCTCTGCGTGCCGCCGAGCACGGCGGCGAGCGCCTGCAGCGTCACGCGCACGACGTTGTTCAGCGGCTGCTGCGCCGTGAGCGTGCTGCCGGCCGTCTGGCTGTGGAAGCGCAGCTTCGTGAGCTCGGGCTCCCGCACGCCGAAGCGCTCGGCGACCAGGCGCACCCAGAGCCGGCGCGCGGCGCGGAACTTGGCGACCTCCTCGAGCAGGTTGTTGTGCACGTTGAAGAAGAAGGAAAGCCGCGGCAGGAAGCGCCCGAAGGGCAGGCCGGCCGCCTGGGCGGCGCGCAGGTACTCGGCGGCGTTGGCGAAGGTGAAGCCCAGCTCCTGCGCCGCGGTCGCGCCCGCCTCGCGGATGTGGTAGCCGCTGATCGAGATCGTGTTCCACTGCGGCGCGTTGGCCGCGCACCAGGCGAAGGTGTCGGTGATGAGCCTCAGGCTCGGCCCCGGCGGATAGATGTAGGTGCCGCGGGCGATGTACTCCTTGAGGATGTCGTTCTGGATCGTGCCCTTGAGCTGCGCGGCCGGCACGCCCGCGCTCTCGGCGACGAGCGCGTAGAAGAGCAGCAGCTGCGCGGCGGGGGCGTTGATCGTCATCGAGCAGCTGACGGCGGCGGTGTCGATGCCGGCGAGCAGCTCGGCCATGTCCTCGCGGGTGCTGATCGCGACGCCGACGCGGCCGACCTCGCCGGCGGCGAGCGGGTGGTCGGCGTCGTAGCCCATCTGCGTGGGCAGGTCGAAGGCGGTGGACAGGCCAGTCTGGCCGCGCGCGAGCAGGTAGCGGAAGCGCGCGTTGGTCTCGGCGGCCGAGCCGAAGCCGGCGTACTGGCGCATCGTCCAGAGGCGGCCGCGGTACTGGTTGGGCTGCACGCCGCGCGTGAAGGGCGCCTCGCCGGGCAGGCCCAGCTCGCGGACGGGATCGAAGTTCGCGAGGTCGTCGGGTCCGTAGACCGCCGCCACGGGACGGCCCGAGGGCGTCTCGAAGCGCGGGCGCCGCTCGGCGCCCTGGGCGAGATGGCGGGCCAGGGTTTCCCGCTGCCAGCGCGCGCGGGCCTCGCCGTAGTCCTTGCTCACTCGGCCTCCTGGACGACGCGGGCGAGCACGGCGCCCGTCTCGACGAGCTGGCCGGGCTCGACGAGCAGCTCCCGCAGGCGCCCGTCCAGCTCGCTGGCCAGCTCGTTCTGCATCTTCATCGCCTCGAGGATGACCAGGCCCTGGCCGCGCGCCACCCGCTCGCCGGCGGCGGCGAGCGCGCGCACGACGATGCCCGGCATCGGCGCCCTGAGCTCGAAGATGCCGCTTTGCCGGGCGGCGGCGGTCACCTGCTCGGCCACCGCCTCCAGTTCGTCGCGCACGCTGAGGGCGATCTGCTCGCCGATCGCGCCGACGACGAAGCGGCCGCTCTCCCAGTCGGTCTCGATCAGGTCGACGAGGTAGCTGTGGTCGCCGACGATCAGCGAGAGGAGTTCGTCCTTCTCGAGGACGATCTGCTCGACTAGATGCTCCGCCTCGCCTACCGTTATAGCCCAGCGCGCGCCTCGCGCCTCGACGCTGACTTCTTTCGTCTCACCCTCGGCACCCAGGCGGACGAGATAGCGGGCCCCGCTCATGCCTGCCCCCGGCGCGCCACGGCTTCGCGCCGTGCCGTGTGCCGCCACCGGCTGGGCTGGCCGTCGCGCGCGGCGGCCTCGTCGAAGTTCAAGCGCCGCGCGTGCTGGTGGTAGGCGAGCACCGCCGCGAGCACGGCGACCGCCGGCACCCGCGGGTCGTGGTTGATCTCCTCGCTGCGGAAGTGCTCGTCGATGAAGTGCGTGTCGAAGTCGCCGGCCGCGAAGCGCGGCTGGCGCAGGAGCCACTGGTGGAAGGGGATGTTCGTCTTGATGCCCGCGATGACGAACTCCTGGAAGGCCTGCCGCGCGCGGGCGATCGTGTCGGCACGGTCCTCGCCCGAGATGACGAGCTTGCTGAGCAGGGGATCGTAGTAGACGGGCACCTCGTACTTCTCGTAGATGCCGCTGTCGTGGCGCACGCCCGGCCCGGCCGGCGCGCGCAGGCGCTGGATCTTGCCGGTCGAGGGCAGGAAGCCGCGCTCGGGGTCCTCGGCGTAGATGCGAAACTCCATCGCCCAGCCGCGGCGCGCGACCTGCGCCTGGGTGAGCGGCAGTGGTTCGCCGGCCGCGACCTGGAACTGCAGCCCCACGAGGTCGAGCCCCGTGATCAGTTCCGTCACCGGGTGTTCGACCTGCAGGCGCGTGTTCATCTCGAGGAAGTAGAAGTTGCGCTCGGCGTCGGCGATGAACTCCACCGTGCCGGCGCCCTCGTAGCCCACGGCCTGCGCGGCCTGGACGGCCATGGCGCCCATCGCCTCGCGCATCGCCGGCGTGACGAAGGGGCTCGGGCTCTCCTCGACCACCTTCTGGTGCCGCCGCTGGATCGAGCACTCGCGCTCGCCGAGGTGAATGCAGTGGCCGTGGGCGTCGGCCATCACCTGGATCTCGATGTGACGCGGCCGATCGATGTACTTCTCGACGAAGACCGACTCGTCGGCGAAGGCCTTGCCCGCCTCCTCGCGCGTCGCGTTCAGGGCGGCGGCGAGCTGGTCGGCGCTGCGCACGACGCGCATGCCCTTGCCGCCGCCGCCGGCCGCGGCCTTGAGCATCACCGGGAAGCCGATCGCCTTGGCGAGGCGCGCCGCCTCCTTGGGATCGCTCACCGCGCCCTCGCTGCCGGGGATCACGCGCACGCCGGCCGCGAGCATCAGCGCCCGCGCGCGCAGCTTGTTGCCCATCGCCGCCATCGCGCTGGCGGGCGGGCCGACGAAGACAACGCCGGCCTCGCTCAAGGCCTCGGCGAACGCCGGGTTCTCCGAGAGGAAGCCGTAGCCGGGATGCACGGCGTCGGCGCCCGCCCGGCGCGCCGCCTCCACGAGCTTGTCGATGCGCAGGTAGGTCTCGGCCGAGCTGGTGCCGCCCAGCGGCAGCGCCTGATCGGCGAAGAAGACGTGCGGCGCCTGGCGGTCGGGCTCGCTGTAGACGGCGACCGTCGCGATGCCCAGCTTGCGCGCCGTGCGCATGACGCGCATCGCGATCTCGCCGCGGTTCGCCACCAGGACCTTGCGCAGGGGGGGCATCGGGGCTCCCGGGCTAGAGGGGGATGTTGCCGTGCTTCTTGGGCGGCAGTTGCTGGCGCTTGCCGGCCAGGCTCTGCAGCCCGGCGATCAGCCGCTGCCGCGTCTCGCGGGGCAGGATCACGTCGTCGATGAAGCCCGCCTCGGCGGCGAGATAGGGGTGCGCGAACTGCTCGTTGTAGCGCTGGATCAGCTCGGCGCGCCGGGCGACCGGGTCCGCCGCCTCCGCCAGCTCCTTGCGGTAGAGGATGTTCACCGCCCCCTCGGCGCCCATCACGGCCAGCTCGGCCGTCGGCCAGGCGTAGTTGAGGTCCGCGCGGATGTGCTTGGAGCTCATGACGTCGTAGGCCCCGCCGTAGGCCTTGCGGATCACGATGGTCAGCTTCGGTACGGTGGCCTCGCAGAAGGCGTAGAGCAGCTTCGCGCCGTGCTTGATGATGCCGCCGTACTCCTGGTCGGTGCCGGGCAGGAAGCCGGGCACGTCCTCGAAGGTGATGAGCGGAATGTTGAAGGCGTCGCAGAAGCGCACGAAGCGCGCGCCCTTGAGGCTGGCGGCGATGTCCAGCGCGCCGGCCATGGTGCGCGACTGGTTGGCGACGACGCCCACGCTCTGCCCGCCCAGGCGCGCGAAGCCGACGACGATGTTGCGCGCGTAGTCCTTCTGCACCTGGAAGAAGCTGCCCCGATCCATCACGCGCTCGATGACGTCGACGACGTCGAAGGTGCGCTTGGGGTCGGTGGGGATGATGCGGTCCAGCTCCTCGTCCTGGCGGTCGAAGGGGTCGTCGGTCTCCACGCGCGGCGGATCGTCGAGATTGTTCGAGGGCAGGTAGCTGAGCAGCTTCTTGACCTGGAGCAGGGCGTCCTGGTCGTTGGCGGCCATGAAGTGCGCGACGCCGCTCTTCGCGTTGTGCGTCGCGGCGCCGCCCAGCTCCTCGAAGCTGACCTCCTCGCCCGTGACCATCTTGATCACGTTCGGGCCGGTCACGAACATGTGGCTCGTGCCCTCGACCATCAGGATGAAGTCCGTGATCGCCGGGCTGTAGACCGCCCCGCCCGCGCAGGGGCCCATGATCACGCTGATCTGGGGGATGACGCCGCTGGCCAGCGTGTTGCGCAGGAAGATGTCCGCGTAGCCGCCCAGGGAGTAGACGCCCTCCTGGATGCGCGCGCCGCCCGAGTCGTTGAGGCCGATCACGGGCGCGCCGTTGTCGATCGCCAGGTCCATGAGACGCGCGATCTTGCCCGCATTGGCCTCGCTCATCGTGCCGCCGAAGACCGTGAAGTCCTGGGCGAAGGCGTAGACGAGGCGCCCCGCCACGCGGCCGAAGCCGGCGACGACGCCGTCGCCGACGGGCCTGTTGTCGGCGATCGCCGGGTCCGGCGAGCGGTGCGTGACGAAGACGCCCAGCTCCTGGAAGCTGCCCTTGTCGAAGAGGAGGTGGATGCGCTCGCGGGCGGTCAGGCGCCCGGAGGCGTGCAGCTTGTCGATGCGCTCCTGCCCGCCGCCCAGGCGCGCCTCGTCGCGCTTGGCTTCCAGGCGCTGGAAGAGATCCTCGTGGCCCATCGAAGTCCTTGGGAAAGGGTAAGATGCGCCTCACGGCGCCGGCCGCAGTCTAGCGGCCGCCGCGGGCAGCGTCAAGACGGCCCGGCGACTGGAATTCCGCGCGCGGGCCGAGTATTGTAAGCGCCTCACGCCAACCCCGGGGGTCGCGCATGTGCCGCGTTCTCGCCAGCTTCCTTCTTCTCGCCGCTCTCGGCGCGCTCCCGGCGCAGGCCGAAGAGGCCGCCGCGCCCTGGACCGCCGAGCGCTTCGGCGCTGAGTTCGGGAAGACCTACAGCGTGCAGCGCGCCCTGGCCCTTTGCCGCGAGGCGGCCGCCGTCAGCGAGGACGCCGCCTTGCTGCGGGTCATCCTCGAGCGCTGGAAGGGCGTGGACCCCGCCGACGCCGAGGCCTTCTTCGCCGAGCGCCAGATGCAGCGGCCGGGCTCGCCCCTCGCCGCCGTCCTGCGCGGACTCGCCTGCCGCGAGCCGGTCGAGGGACTGCGCTGGGGGCGGCATGCGATCGAGATCGAGCCGGGCAACCTCGGCGCCTACGAGCTGCTGACCGGCATCTACCTGCGCGGGCTGCTGCGCGCGCAGACGCCGGCGCCCGGACTTGCCGAGAGCTTCCCGGACGATCGCGAGGCCTTCGCCCGCTTCCTCTCGCTGAGCGGCGAGAGCTCCCAGGCCCAGCAGGCGATGGAGAACTACCTGCTCTACACGGGCGACGCCGAGGGCGCTCTGGCCCTCTTCGAGCGCGCGAAGGCCGCGGGCGCTCGCTGGGCGACGGACCAGGAGCTGGCGCGCATCCAGATCTACCGCGGCCGCTACGAGGAGGCGAAGACGCTCTACGCCGCCGGCATCGACGCCATGGTGCAGGCGGGGCGTCTCGGGGCGGAGGAACGGGACGAGTACGTCGACTACTACTGGGCCAGCGGCCTGCGCGAGGCCAAGGCCTACGAAGTCCTCCTCGCCGACCAGCGCGCCCGGGCCGTGCCCGGCGCGGCCGACCTCGCCGCGCGGCACTACGACATCGGCTGCCTGGAGGCGCTGCTCGGCCGGCGGGACCCCGCCTTCGCGGCCCTGCGCGCGGCGGCCGCAGCCGGCTACGCCGACCCGAAGCATCTCGCCGAGGATCCCGACCTCGCGAGCCTGCGCGAAGACCCGGCCTGGGCGCCGCTCGCCGAGCAGGTGGCCGCGAACAAGGCCGCCGGGCGCGCGGCACGGAGCACGAGCGCCCTGGCCGCCATGATCGATCGCCCGGCGCCGGACTGGACCCTGCGCACGCTGGCCGGCGACAGCCTCCGCCTCGCCGACTTGCGCGGCCAGGTGCTCGTCCTGGACTTCTGGGCCACCTGGTGCGGCCCCTGCCGCCTGGCGATGCCCGTGCTCGACGAATGGATGAAGACGAAGAAGCCCGCAGGCCTGCGCGTCTTTTCGGTGAACGTCTGGGAGCAGACGCCGGCCGGCGCAGCGGCCTTCATCGAGCGCAACGACTACGCGATGGAGCTGCTCTACGGCGACGACGCGCTGGCCAAGGCCTACGGCGTGGACGGCATTCCCTACCTCTGCGCCATCGACAAGCAGGGCCGGATCCGCTTCGAGGAGAAGGGCTACTCCCCCGAACTCGCCGAGAAGCTCGAGATCTGGGCGGAGGCCCTGATCAAGGAGTAGCCGTCTGCCCGAGCGGGCCGGCGAGGGAATCCGCCTGCGCAGCGACGAGCAGGCCCGCGCCGGCGAGCCAGGCCAGCAGTTCGCCCCTCACCAGGGTGTGGAACGCGGGCTCGCGCACGTTCAGGTGCCCCGCTTCGATCCAGCGCAGGGTCTTCGGCTCGCCGGCCGCGGCCGCCAGCGTCTCGCTGCAGGCGCGCGGCACGCGGGCGTCCCCCGTGGCGCCAAGCAAGAGAAGGGGCCGCGGCGCGACGGCGGCGATGTGGCGCCGGGGCTCCAGGGGCGCGGCGAGCACTGCGATCGCCCAGGCGGCCGGGACGGCCAGCGGCGCCGGCGCCCGGATGTTCGCGCGGGCGAGTCGCTCGAGATCCCCGGCGCCGAAGAGCAGGGCCGCCGCGGCGATGCGTTCGTCCAGAGCGGCCACGGCCGGCGCGAAGAGCGCGCCGAAGCTACCGCCCACGACCGTGACCCGCGCGGGATCCACCTCCGGGCGACTCAGCAGGTAGTCCGTGCCCAGCATGGCCGCGGGTACGGTCTCGAGCAGGGCCCGGCGCATGCGCGGCAGCGCGCGCAGGAACTCCCAGGCCGAGAGCCGCTCCCGCTTGCCGGCATAGGGGTAGTCGAGGCAGAGCAGCACCAGGCCCGGTGCGTCGCCGATGACCTCGCGCGTGTGCCGGCCCGTGCGCAGGCCGCCGAGCACGAGGAGCGCCGGAAAAGGGCCTGGCCCGCGGGGCATCTTGAGCGAGGCCGCCACGACGACGCCGGTGTCGCTCTCGAGGTTCAGGCTGGAGAAGACAGAGGCGCTGTCCGCGCGCTCGCGCTGTTCGCCGGTGGCGATCAGCGCACCGCGGCGGGCGAGCAGCTGCGCGCGCGGGTCGCGCCGGCGCTCCCACTCACCGCCGGCGAAGATGGCGAGACCGACCGCGAGCAGGAAGAGCAACGCCAGCGCCGCCCGACGGGCGAACACCCGGAGTGCGCGCGCGGGCGCCGTCCGGGGGGTGGCCATCAGCGCGCCGCCGCCTGCCAGGGCAAGGCGTCGAGATCGACGTTGCCGCCCGACAGAATGAGCCCCACGCGCCGGCCCCGGAAGCGGGCCGGTGCGGCGAGCACCGCCGCCAGCGGGACCGCGCCCGAGGGCTCGACGAGGATCTTCAGCCGCTCCCAGACGAGGCGCATCGCGGCCACGATCTCGTCCTCGCTCACGGTGACGATTCCCGCGAGCAGCCGGCTGAGGATCGGGAAGTTGCGCTCGCCGAGGGCCGTGCGCAGGCCGTCGGCGCAGGTGCGGGGGTCGAGCTGCGGCAGGCGCTCACCGGCGAGCAGCGAGCGATAGGCGTCGTCCGCGCCCGCGGGCTCGGCGCCGAGGATCTCGGCGCGCGGCGCGAGGGCCGCAGTGGCCAGCGCGCAGCCCGCGGAGAGCCCGCCGCCGCCCACGGGGATCACGATGGCCTGCAGGTCGGGCGCCTCCCGCCACAGCTCGAGCGCCGCCGTGCCCTGGCCGGCGATGATCGCGTAGTCGTCGTAGGGGTGCACGAAGCGCGCGCCGGTCTCGGCCTGAATGCGCGCGGCCGTCTCCTCGCGGGCGGTGAGCGTGGGGGCGCAGAAGGTGACCCGGCCGCCGTAGGCGCGCACGGCGGCCTGCTTCACGGCGGGGGCGCTGTCGGGCATCACGATGTGGGCGGCGACGCCGCGCTCCCGCGCAGCGAGTGCGAGGGCCGCCGCGAAGTTGCCCGACGAGTGGGTGAGCACGCCGGGCGCGGCCTCGGCACCTGACAGCGAGAGCACGGCGTTCATCGCGCCGCGGATCTTGAAGGAGCCCGTGCGCTGGAGGCTCTCGCACTTGAAGGTGAGCTCGGCGCCCGTGAGCGCGTCCAGGCCCGCGCTGCGCATGACCGGCGTGCGGTGGATGCGTCCGGCCAGGCGCGCCGCGGCGGCCTCGATCTCGGCAAGGCGCGGTTCGTTCTGCATGGGACTTCCTCCGATCCGCCCCCGGGGGCGCGTCGGGCCGAGTCTGACGCGCGGACTTGCCACGTGGCAAGTCCGCGGCGCTGCGTCTTTCGAGTCGCTGCCTTGCAGCTCCCGCATCACCTACTTGACAATGGTGGGAGCGCTTCCTGCTGCTGATGACAGGCATCTGCCCAATCGCTTCCAATCGTAATAAGATCGTGCTAGGCTCAGCAGGGGCTGGCGACCATTGGAGGGAGAGCTTGGCCCGCTGCGCGGACTTCTCCTTCAAAGATCCGCTGGGGGCGATTCGGGCCTAGCAGGCAGGTGCGAGCATCGAATCCTACAGGCAGTGAAAGGGACGACATGGAGTGGCGATCGCTCTGGGGGAAGGTGAAGGGAGTTGCCTCTCGCGCTTATGCTCGACTGGCGAAAGACGGAACGGAACGTGTCAACGTGTTTGAGATACCTTG
>VGXI01000115.1 GCA_016873475.1 bacterium
CGCCGCTGGCGCACCGCGGGAAACTCCGGCGGCGCGTTCCAGCTCACGGCGAGCAGGCGCTCGGGCTCGAAGGCCAGCACCGTGCAGCCCTCGGCGCCCCGTTCGCCCTCGGGGGCCTCTTCGCTGAAGAGGATCTCGAAGGGCCCGCCCGGGCGCAGTGCGATGCGCACCGACTCGGCGAAGAAGGCGCGCAGTCCGGCCGCCGTGGTCCAGGCGCGCCAGGCCTCGGCACGCGGAATGGGTACGGTCGCCTCGCGGACGATCGCGCGCGGCGTTGTCGCCGCGGGGAATTGCTGCCGTCCGGCGAGCAGGGAGGCCGCCATCGGCTGCAGCGTGTAGGTGTGCACGCCCGCCACGACCGAGGGCTCGGCGTCCATGATCGCGCGCGCCTCGGTCTCATCGGCCGCCTGGAGCACGACGAGCCCGAAGCCCTCCCTGCCGAAGACCGGCCCCGCGAGCAGGCACTTGCCGGCCCAGGTGAGCGTGCGCAAGGTGACGAAGTGCTCGCTCATCGCGCGCTGCTCGCCCTCGCTCATGGCCTCGGGCCAGCCAGGGCGAGTGCCCTGGAGACGGATGAAGAACTGCTGGGGCTGGGACACGCTCGCTCCTTTCGCCGCCGGCGCCGCGGCAGGACCCGCGCGGGTCCCGCCCCTTCGCCTACTCGAGGCCCTTGTAGAGGCCGATCAGGTTGCCCTCGGGATCGCTGAACAGGGCGCTGGTGCCGATGCCGGGGATCGGCATCGGCGGCTGCACGACCTTGCCCCCGAGTTTTGTCGCCTGGTCGAGGCTGGCCTGCATGTCGGCGACCTCGATGTAGAAGGTGACATATGGCTTCATGTTCGGCGGGGTCGAGCCAACGCCGCCGCCGATGGCGTTGCGTTCGGCGCCGGCCTGGACCATGCCGTAGTCGGGGCCGCCCTCCCAGAGCTGGAATTGCCAGCCGAAGAGCTTGCTGTAGAAGTCGCGTAGGGCCGGGCCGTTCGCGCCGGCGATCTCGAAGTGGACGACGGGGTTCTTTGCCATGGTGATCCTTTCGTGAGGGTTGCGATGAGGGGTCAGGCCGTGCGGGCCGGTTCGCGGCGCGGGTCAATCGCGCCGATACCGCAGCCGGAAGCGGCGCACCGGCGGGGTCTCGTCGTCGAAGGTGTCCAGCGCGTCGCGCTCGCTGAGGCCCGCCGCTTCGAGGCGGCGCAGCTCGGCGCGGGTGAGCGGATAGGGCGGGCCGGACGCCGGCGCCGCCTCGGGATCCCGGCCGCGACAGATCACGAGCAGCTCGCCGCCGGGTGCGACCAGCGCCGCCACGCGATCCATGGCCTCGGGCCGGATCGTCGCCGGCAGCGACTGCAGCGTGTAGATCTCCACGACGAGATCGAAGGCGCCGCGCCAGGTGTCGGGCAGCGTGAAGAGATCGGCGACATGGTAGTCGACGCGGCTCGCCGCGAAGCACTCGCGGGTCCAGGCGATGGCCGTCGGCGAGAGATCGAAGGCCGTCACGATGAAGCCGAGCGCGGAGAGTGCCTCGGCGTCGTCGCCCAGGCCCGAGCCCACGACGATCGCCCGGCGGCCCTCGCCGCGAACGGCGGCCTCGTCGAGCCAGGCTGCAAGGAGCGGCTTGGGTCGGCTCTCGGCCCAGGGCACCTTGGCGGCGTCGCGGCCGGCGGTCCGATAGGTGGCATCGAAGCGCGCGAGTGCGCCGCGGTCGTCCTCGGTCACGGTGTCTCCTCGTCTTGCTGCGGCTGCGGGGAAGCGCTAGGATCGCAGCTCCCGGCTCACGATGCAAGGAGCGCCATGCACACGCCCGAAGGACTGCGCGATCTTCACGCGCCCACGCACCGCAAGCTCGCCGAGCTGATCGCGCACTGTGGAGCTCTCGATCCCGAATCGCTGAATCGGGTGCTGGAGGGCTTCGGCGACGGCACCGTGCGCCTGCAGCTCCACCACGCCGTCACCGCCGAGCGCTACTGGGTCGGCGTGATCCACGGCAAGAGCCGGGACGCCGAGGACGAGGCCGAGCACCCGGACATCGCCAGCCTCGAGGCGCTGCGCGCGCAGGTCTTCGCCGTCACGGACGGCTACCTGGCGGGCGTGTCTGCTGCGGAGCTCAACACGCCGCGGCCGATGACCACCTGGGACGGCAAGTCGCACGACCTTGCGCCCGCTCACGTCGTGCTGCGCACGGTGACGCACATCTACCATCACATGGGGCAGGTCGCGGCGATGTGCCGCTTGCTGGGGCATCCGGTGACGCAGGGGGTGAACTACCCGATCGTCGGCTAGAGCGGCCGCAGCTTCCGATGCGCGGTGACGGAGTAGCTGAGGCTCTCAAGGGCGATCGAGAGGTTCACGTTGCGCACGAAGACGTTCTCCACCTCGCGCAGCTTGATCGGCGAGAAGTTGAGGATGCCCTCCACGCCCGCGGCGACGAGCTGATCCGCCACGGCCTGCCCCGCGGCCGCCGGCACGGCGATGATGCCGATCCGCGCGTCGCGCTCGCTGACCAGGCGGCCCATCTGGGCCATCGGCAAGATCGGCACGCCTTCCCAGTGCTTGCCGATCAGCTCGGGGTTGCTGTCGAAGATCGCCGCGATGCTGAAGTTCCGCCGGCGGAACTCCTCGTAGTGGAAGAGCGCATGGCCGAGGTTGCCCGCGCCCACGAGCACGAGCCGCCAGGGCTGATCGATGCCGAGGATCTTCCCGATGCGCTCGCGCAGCCCCCGCACCGGATAGCCGAGCCCGCGCCGCCCGAAGCTGCCGAAGCTCGAGAAGTCCTTGCGCACCTGGGCGCTGGTGATGCCGTAGCGCTCCGCGAGCGTCTCGCTGGCGATGGTCTCGACGCCCTCGCGCTCCATCTCCTCGAGGATGCGGAAGTAGTTCGACAGGCGCCGCACGGTCGCCTCGCTGACGCCGCCGCCCCGGTGCATCGAGCCGCTGCTTTCGCCGCGCATGCTAGCTCTCCTCCGCGTCGTCGGTCTCGTCCTCCAGGCCTTCCTCGTCGTCCGCTTCGTCCTCGTCCTCGTCGAGTTCTGCCTCGTCGTCCTCCTCGGGCTCCGGCTCGGCCGGCGGCGGCGGCGCCGCGCTGACTGGCGGCTTCTCGGACTCGTCGGTGTCGCCAGCCTCGCGATCGCGCGGGATGAGCGCCACGCTGACCACCTTGTCGCCCTCGTCGAGCGCAACGATCTTCACGCCCTGCGTGTTGCGCCCGAAACTGCTGATGCCCGCCACGGTCTGACGGATCATGACGCCGCCCCGCGTGATGAGGATGATCTCGTCATCCGCGTGCACGCCGAGGGCGGCGATCACGGGGCCGTTGCGCTTGGTCGTTTTGATGTCGATGATGCCCAGTCCGCCGCGGCCCTTGGGCGGGTAGTCGGCCAGCGGCGTGCGCTTGCCGTAGCCGTTCTCCGTGATCGTGAGCAGGAACTCCTGCCCGCGCAGGATCACGGTGTCGGCAACGCGATCCTCCTCCCCGCGCAGGGTGACGCCGCGCACGCCCCGCGCACTGCGGCCCATCGGGCGCAGCCGGTCGGTCGAGAAGCGCGCCGAGCGCCCGCGGCTCTTGGCGATGATCAGCTCCTGGCCGGGCTCCACCATGGCCGCGCGCACGAGGGCGTCCCCCTCTTTCAGGCCCTGGGCGAGGATGCCGTCGCGCCGCCGCGTGACGAACTCGGCCAGCGGCGTGCGCTTGACGACGCCCCCGCGCGTGGCCATCAGCACCCAGCGGTCCTCGGCGCCGAAGTCCTCCACGCGCACGAAGTCGCAGGGCTTCTCCTCGGCCCGCAGGCTGAGCAGGTTGGCCAGCGCCTTGCCCCGACTGGTGCGCGCGCCCTCCGGCAGCTCCCAGACCTTCAGCTGGTAGACGCGGCCGAGGTTCGTGAAGACGAGCAGCGTGTCGAGCGTGGAGGCGACCATCACCGTCTCGATGAAGTCCTCCTCGCGCGACTCCATGCCCTTGACGCCGCGGCCGCCGCGGCGCTGGCGGCGATAGGTGTCCAGCGGCGTGCGCTTGGCGTAGCCGGCGTGACTGATCGTGATCACCATCGCCTCCTCGGCGATGAGATCCTCCACCTCGAAGTCGTCGAGGCTGTGGGCGATCTTCGTGCGGCGCGCGTCGCCGTACTTCTCCTTGATCTCGGCCAGCTCGTCCCGGATGAGGTCGAGCACGAGGTTGCGGTCGGCCAGGATCGCCTTGTAGCGCTCGATGTCGCGCTCGAGCTCGGCGAACTCGGCCTCGAGCTTGCTGCGCTCCAGGCCGGTGAGCCGCGCAAGGCGCATGTCGAGGATGGCGTTCGCCTGCAGTTCGCTCAGCGTGAAGCGTTCCATCAGCAGGCCGCGCGCCTCGTCGGTGTCGGCGCTGCCGCGGATCAGGCGCACCACTTCGTCGATGTTCGCCACCGCGACGAGGAGGCCCTGCAGGATGTGCGCGCGCTCCTCCGCCTTGCGCAGGTCGTGGCGCGTGCGGCGGATGACGACCTCCTCGCGGTGCGCGAGGAACTCGACCATCAGGTCCTTCAGGCCGCACTGCTTCGGCTGCATGCCAACCAGCGCCAGCATGTTCGCGCTGAAGGCCTGCTGCAGCGGCGTCAGCTTGTAGAGCTGGTTGAGGACGACCTGGCTCGGCGCTTCCTTCTTCAGCTCGACGACGATGCGCATGCCCTCGCGGTCCGACTCGTCCCGCAGGTCGGCGATGCCGGTGATCTTCTCGGCGTGCACCAGCTCGGCGATCTTCTCGATCAGGGCGGCCTTGTTCACCTGGTAGGGGATCTCGGTGATGATGATCGCGTCGCGCCCGCGCTTGTACTCGGGCTCGATCTCGGCGCGGCCGCGCACGAGAATGCGCCCGCGGCCGGTGCGGTAGGCCTCGCGGATTCCTTCCCGGCCGTGGATGATCCCGGCGGTCGGAAAGTCGGGCCCCTTGACGTGCTCCATCAGCTCGTCGACCGACAGCTCGGCGTCGTCCATGAGCGCGAGGAGGCCGTCGACCAGCTCGCCGAGATTGTGCGGCGGGATGTTCGTCGCCATGCCCACGGCGATGCCGCTGGTGCCGTTCATGAGGAGGTTGGGCACCACGCTGGGCAGCACGCCGGGCATCTGGCGGCTGTCGTCGTAGTTGGGAACGAGATCGACGGTCTCCTTGTCGAGGTCGCGCAGGAGATCGGCGGCCACCGCCGTCATGCGCGCCTCGGTGTACCGCTCCGCCGCCGCCGCGTCGCCGTCGATGGAGCCGAAGTTGCCCTGGCCGTCGACCAGCGGGTAGCGCAGGCTGAAGTCCTGCGCCATGCGCACGAGGGCGTCGTAGACGGCCGTCGTGCCGTGCGGGTGGTAGTTGCCCGTGGTGTCGCCCGTGATCTTCGCACACTTGCGGTAGGGCCGGCCGGGGCGCAGGCCCAGGTCGTTCATCGCCGTCAGGATGCGCCGCTGCACGGGCTTGAGTCCGTCGCGGGCGTCCGGAATCGCGCGCGAGATGATGACCGACATCGAGTAGGCCAGGTAGGAGCGCTTCATCTCGCGCTCGATGTCGACCGTGATGATCCGCTCCCCGGTGGCCATCGCGCTTCCCCTCTAGACGTCCAGGTTCGTGACGGTGTCGGCGTAGGTCTCGATGAACTGGCGCCGGAGCTCCACCTCGTCGCCCATCAGGATCGTGAAGATGCGGTCCGCCTCCACCGCGTCCTCGAGGCTCACCTTGAGCACGGTGCGGCTGACGGGATCCATCGTCGTTTCCCAGAGCTGCTCGGGGTTCATCTCGCCGAGACCCTTGTAGCGCTGGATGTAGACCTTGCTCGGATCGTCGCCGAGCTGGGCGAGCTTCTGCTCGCGCTCGTGGTCGTCGTAGGCGTAGATCGCCACCTTGCCCTTGCGCAGCAGGTAGAGCGGCGGCTGCGCGATGTAGATGCGGCCTTGCAGCAGGAGATCGGTCATCTTGCGGTAGAAGAAGGTGAGCAGCAGCGTGCGGATGTGGGCGCCGTCCACGTCGGCATCCGTCATGATGATGATCTTGCCGTAGCGCACCTTCTCGGGATTGAAGTCCGTCCCGTAGCCGGCGCCGATCGCGGTGATGATCGTGCGCACCTCGTCGTTGCCGAGCACCTTGGTCGGCGTCGCCTTCTCCACGTTGAGGATCTTGCCCTTGAGCGGCAGGATGGCCTGGAACGCGCGGTCGCGGGCCTGTTTGGCGCTGCCGCCCGCGCTGTCGCCCTCGACGAGGTAGAGCTCGGTCTTCTCGGGATCGCGATCGCTGCAGTCGGCGAGCTTGCCCGGCAGGGTACCGCTCTCGAGCGCGCTCTTGCGGCGGGCGACGTCGCGCGCCTTGCGCATCGCCTCGCGCGTGCGCGCCGTCGAGACGCACTTGGCGAGGATCGCCTTCGCCTCGGTCGGCCGCTGGTCGAGGTAGTCGGTGAGGTAGTCGCCGATCACCGCCTCGACGACGCTGCGCACCTCGCTGTTGCCGAGCTTGGCCTTCGTCTGCCCCTCGAACTGCGGCTCCGACAGCTTCACGCTGATCACGGCGGTGAGGCCCTCGCGCACGTCGTCGCCGCTCAGGCTCAGCTTGCCGCCGTTGGTCTTCGTCTCCCGCTGCAGGTAGTTGTTCAGGCTCCGCGTGAGCGCGCTGCGGAAGCCCGACAGGTGGGTGCCGCCCTCTTGCGTGTGGATGTTGTTGGCGAAGCTGAAGACGTTGCTCGTGAAGCCCTCGTTGAACTGGAGGGCGACCTCCACGCGCACGCCGTCGCGCTCCACGTCCACGCTGAAGGGCGGCTCGTGCAGGGGGCTCTTGCCCTTGTTCATCCACTGCACGAACTCGAGGATGCCGCCCTCGTACTTGAAGGTGTTCTTGCTGGAGTCGCGCTCGTCGAGAATGCGGATCTGGAGGCCGCGGTTCAGGTAGGCCAGCTCGCGCAGGCGGCTGCAGAGCGTGTCGAAGCTGAACTCGCAGGTCTCGAAGATCTCGGGGTCGGGCTTGAACTGGACGACCGTGCCGCGCTGCGTCACCTCCTCGGCGCCCGAGATGAGGCGCACCTCGCCAGCGGGGATGCCCCGCCGGTACTCCTGGAAGTGGGCCTTGCCGTTCTTGAAGACGGTGACGCGCAGCCACTCGCTGAGCGCGTTGACCACACTGACGCCAACGCCGTGCAAGCCGCCGGAGACCTTGTAGCTCTCGCTGTCGAACTTGCCGCCGGCGTGCAGGACGGTCATCACCACCTCGAGGCTGCTCTTGCCCTCGGTGGGATGGAGGTCGACCGGGATGCCCCGCCCGTTGTCCGTGACCTTGCAGCTGCCGTCGCTGAGGAGCTCGACGAAGATATCATCGCAGGCGCCGGCCATCGCCTCGTCGACGGCGTTGTCCACCACCTCGTAGACGAGATGGTGCAGACCCTCGGCACTCGTGCCGCCGATGTACATGGCCGGGCGCTTGCGGACGCCCTCCAAGCCCTTGAGGACCTGGATGCTTCCGGAGTCGTAAGTGTCGCTCATCGGCGATCCGCCTTCCCTGTGCTCCCCGCGCAGTGCGCCTCGGCCGCTAGTGCTGCGTGAAGCGGATGTCCTTGACCAGCCCCGCGCCCAGCGCGGCGTCGAAGCCGGCGATGATGCGCGCCTTCAGGAAGCGCAACTCCTGGCTCCAGGCCGCGCTCGTCACCTGCACGTAGAGCACGCCGTCGCGAATGCGCAGGGCGCGGCTCCGGGCCGCGATCTCCGGCCCCACCACCTCCGGCCAGCGCTCCAGGGCCGCCCGCTCCTTGAGCCGATCGGCCAGCCCGAGACCGGCGAGCAGGCCCGCGACGAGCTCGCCGGTGGGGCGCAACTCGTCTGGTGGCCGCCGCTTGCCGCTCATGATCGACTCCTCGGCCGCCGACTCAGGCCGCCGGGCTGATGCGCCCGCCCTCGACGGCGAAGCGCTGTAGGTCCCCGAAGAGCTCCCGGCGTAGATCCTCGACCTGCGGGGCGGCGATGAAAGTCTGGTAGTTCTGGCCGACAAGATGGCAGAGCTGCTCGCGGCGACGGCCGTCGAGCTCGCTGAATACATCGTCCAGAAAGACGATCGGACGGTCCCGCCGGATCCTGGCCAGGTACTCCGCCTGGGCCAACTTCAGGGCCACCGCGGCCGTGCGCTTCTGGCCCTGCGAGGCGAATTTTCTGGCATTCCGGCCTCCGATGTCAATGCACATATCGTCCAGGTGTGGACCTGCTAACGTTCGTTTTTTCAACCACTCAGCGCTCTCGAGCGCCTCCAGGGCGGCGGCCAGGGCGGCCCTCAGCGCCGCCTCGTCCTCGCCCTGCAGGCGGCACTCGTAGGCGAGCGCGAGGCCCTCCTCCTGCGGGCCGATCTGGCGGTAATAGCGCCCGGCGGCGGCCGCCAGATCGACGAGGTTGCGCCGCCGCGCCAGGGCGATCGCCGCGCCGGTCTCGGCGAGGCGTGCGGTCCAGAGCCCCAGTTGCCCACGGCCCTGACCGCTCTTGAGAAGCGCGTTGCGCTGCTTGAGGATGCGGCGGTACTCGAGCAGCCGGCGCAGGTAGAGGGGGTCCGCCTTCGCGAAGCTGTAGTCGAGGAAGCGCCGCCGCCGCTCGGGCTCGCCGTCGACGAGCTCGACATCGCCGGGTCCGAAGATGACCGTGCCCGTCAGGCCAATGAGATCGGACAGGCGCGCGATCTCGTCCCCGTCGACGGTCAGTTTCTTGGCACCGCCGCGGGCGCAGGCGGCACTGAAGCGGAGCTGGCCGCCGCCGTCGTCGGCAAGGCTGCCGGCGAGGTGGAAGTGCGCGCCGCCGAAGGCAATCAGGTCCTCGTCGCGGGCAAGGCGGTGGCTGCGCCCGGAAACGAGGTAGAGCAGCGCCTCGATGAGGTTCGTCTTCCCCTGGCCGTTCGACCCGTGGATGAAGTTCACCGCGGGATGGAACTCCAGGAGGCAGGGAGCGAGGTTGCGAAAGCCCTCCGCGCGCAGCTCGAGGTAGCGCACGGGTCGCCGCTCAGTCGCTCAATTTGAGCGGCATGAGCAGGCTGAAGTAGCGCTCGCCGGTCTCCTGGCTGCCCGGCTCGATGATGCCGGCATTGTCGGGGCGATCCAGCTTGAGGCTGACCTCCTCGCTGCCGATGTGCTTGAGGATGTCCAGGAGATAGACCGCGTTGTAGCCGATGCTCATCCCCGGGCCCTGGTAGCTGGCTTCCAGCTCCTCGCGGGCCTGGCCTACCTCGGCGCTCGCCACCTCGAGCACGAGCTGATCGCTATCGAGGACCAGCTTGATCTGCTTCGTCGCGAGGCTGGCTGCGAGCGTGGAGACGCGGTCCGTCGCCTCGAGCAGGCGCTCCGTGCTGAGGCTCAGCACGCGCTCGTTGCCCTTGGGGATCACCTGCTGGTAGTTCGGGAAGGGCCCCTCGATGAGCCGCGTGAAGAAGCAGACGCCGCCGGTGCGGAAGAAGGCCTGGTTCTCGCCGATGCCCATCTCCAGCTCGCCCTCGTCGGGGAGGAGGCGCAGCAGCTGGTCGAGGGCCTTCGCCGGCAGGATGACGCCCTTGGCGGTCTTCACGGGAAGGTCCTGCTCACGCTGGCAGAATGCCAGGCGGTGGCCGTCCGTGGCGACCATCGAGAGCTTGCTGCCATCCAGTTCCATGAAGATGCCGTTCATCGAGGGCCGTGCGAGGTCGGTGGATACCGCAAAGCGGGTGCGGCGGATCATGCTCTTGAGCACGCCCGCCGGCGCCGCGAAGGCTTCGATATCCTTCGTTTCCGGCAGCTTCGGGTAGTCTTCCACCGGCATCGTCGGAATGCGGAAGCTGGCCCGCCCGCAGCGAATCGCCAGAGCGCCGTCCGCGGTCTCGAGATGGACGTCTACGGCCTCGAGCTTGCGCACGATCTCGGCGAAGCGCTTGGCTGGCACCGCCACGGACCCCGCCTTTTCTACCGCCGCCTCGGTGCGCAGCTGGATCGAGATATCGAGGTCGGT
>VGXI01000116.1 GCA_016873475.1 bacterium
CGCGCCAGGAGTTCATGGCCGTCACCGGCGGGAAGCCGAACAGCTTGTCGCTCGCCTACCACTGGACGCGGATGATCGAACTGCTGCACTCCGGCGAGAAGATCCAGGCCCTCCTCAACGACCCGGACCTGCAGGGCAAGGACCTCGTGGTCAAGGGCCAGCGCCGCGCCGAGTGGGCCGCGATCGTCGAGGCCCCCCGCGGCACGCTCTTCCACCACTACCGCGTGGACGCGCAGGACCGGGTGACGATGGCCAACCTGATCGTCTCGACGACGAGCAACAACGAGCCGATGAACCGGGCCGTGCAGATGATCGCGAAGAGCTACCTGAGCGGGAAGAAGGAGATCACGGAGGGGATGCTCAACCACATCGAGGTCGGCATCCGCGCCTACGATCCCTGCCTCTCCTGCGCCACGCACGCGCTCGGCAAGATGCCGCTCGAGGTGGAGCTGCGGGACGCTGCGGGCGCGCTGCTCGATCGGCGGCGGACGGCATGAACGCCGCCGCGCCGCTCCTGGTGATCGGTTACGGCAACCCGGGCCGTCAGGACGACGGCCTCGGGCCGGCCTTTGCCGACGCCCTGGCGCGGCTGGGCCTGCCCGGTGTGCAGGTGGACAGCGACTACCAGCTCAACGTCGAGGATGCCGCGGCGGCCGCCGCCTGCGAGCGCGTCCTCTTCGTGGACGCCGACAGCGCCGGTCCCGCGCCCTTCTCGCTGCAGCGCCTGGCGCCGGCGCCCGACGGCGCGAGCTTCAGCACGCACAGCGTCCGCCCGGAAGCCGTGCTGGCGTTGGCCAAAGGTCTCTTCGGTGCCGAGCCCGAGCCCTGGCTGCTGGGGATTCGGGGCTATCAGTTCAACGAGTTCGGCGAGGGTCTGTCCGCGCAGGCTGCGCGCAATCTGGCCGCGGCGCTGGACTGGGCGCGAGACGCGCTGCCGAGGCGCGCCCTGGCGCCGATCCGCGCTTCGGCGGCCGACCCGGCCGCCACGAGTGAAGAGGGTGACGCATGAAAGACGGCAAGACGGTTATCCTGTGCATCGATGACGATCCCGACATTCTCTCCTACCTGCGCATCGTCCTCGAGAGTGCGGGCTACGTGATGGCGGAGGCGCCCAGCGCCGAGGAGGGCCTGCGGATCTACCGCGACTGCAAGCCCGACCTGATCATCGTCGACCTGATGATGGAGGAGGTCGATGCGGGCACCAGCTTCGTCCGCGAGTTGCGCGCTCTCGGCAACAAGGCGCCGATCTTCATGCTCAGCTCCACGGGCGACAACCTGGCGATGGCGATCGACACCACGCAGCTCGGGCTGGCCGGCGTGCTCCAGAAGCCGGTCAGCAAGGAGCGCCTGCTCAACCTGATCAAAGCGAAGCTGGGTTAGCGCTCGCCAGCGGACTCCCGACGGCGCCCGTCCCTTTGGGGGCGGGCGCTTCGCATGCGGAGCGGGGGCGGCGCGTCTCAGCGCGCGGAGGGCCGGGCGGCGCGCGCTCCCAGCTGCCGGGATCCCAGGCAACCGGCGGCCCGGCAGAACGCTAGGCCGATTCAGGAGCTGCTGGAAGGTCCACGACGACGGTCGTGCCCACACCCTCCTCGCTGGCCAGGTGCAGGCGCCCGCCATGGGCTTCCACGGCCTGCTTGACGAGGGCGAGACCGAGCCCCGTGCCCTCCTCGGCCAGTTGCTTGGCATTGCTGGCCCGGAAGAACTCGCTGAAGAGCTTCGCCTGCTCGGGGGAGGGAATGCCGATCCCGTTGTCGCGCACCTCGATGCGCAGCCCGCCGATCGGCGAGGGCTGGAAGCGCACCCGCACGAAGCCTCCGGCCGGCGTGTACTTGATGGCGTTGGAGACGAGGTTCTCCAGGAGCTGGCCGATCGCCTCCTCGTGGCCCCAGAGGTCGGGGCTGCCCGGTTCGACGGCGAATGTCAGTTCCAGCGCCCTGGCGGCGGCCCGCTCGGCGAAGACCTCCCGCAGATGCTCGCCCAGCCGTGCCGGCTCGAGACGGCGCTCCCCCCCCGCGGCCGCCCGTTCCCGCCCGCGGGCCAGGGTGAGCAGCTCGCCGATCGTCTGGTTGAGGTTGCGCAGCCGCAGGTCGATGCGCTGGAGGAATTCCTCCTGGCGGGGGCTCAGCGCGCCGAGGATCCCCTCCCGCACGACGGCGAGCAGGCTGAGCGCCGCGGCGACCGGCGAGCGCATGTTGTGCGTCACGCGCAGGAGGAAGCGCGCGCGCTCGGCGAGCAGGGCCTCGGCGGCTTCGTGCGCGCGGGCGTTCTCGAGGGCGACGGCAACGAGTTCGGCGGCCAGCCGCAGAAAGGCCGTGTCGTCCTTCGTGAAGCGCTGGGGGCGGTCGCAGTAGGCGCCGAGGACGCCGATCACGCGCGGCCCCACCCGCAGCGGCGCGAAGGCCAGCGAGCGGATGCCGTGCGCCCGCAGCTCCGCGAAGTTCTGGAAGGCCGCCTCGGCGTCGATGTCGCCCTCGATCAGCGTCTCGCCGGCGATCACGCGGCGGTTGAGCGGGCTGTCGGCCAGCGGCACGCTCTGCCGCTCGCGGGAATCCTGCGAAAGGCCGCTGGCCGCCACGAAGCGCAGGCTGCGGCCGTCCGGATCGAGCAGCTTGATGGCGACGACCCGCACCTCCATCACGGCCGTGAGCTCGCGGCAAACCAGGTCGAGCACCGACTGCGCCTGCCGCTCGCTGCCGATCGCGCGCAGCATCGCGGTGAGGCTGTGCAGGCGCCCGTTGAGCGCAAGCACCTGCTGGCTCGCCTCGGTCAGTTCCCCCACGCGCCGCCGCAGGCGGGCCACGAGGCGCGTCGTCAGCATCGCCGTCGTGACGACGGTCGCGCTGAAGAAGACGAGCAGCGCCAGCAGGTGACCCGGATAGGCCAGGATCTCCAGTCGTTCGCCGCGGAAGCTGAGCGGGTGGTTCGGCAGATGGCCGCTCAGCTGCAGCAGCGCCAGCAGCCAGAGCCCGAGCAGGCAGAGCCCGGCGAAGGCATAGGCCGTGGCGGCCGTGAACTGGATCGCCGCGAAGATGATGTGGAAGAGGAAGAAGAAGACCAGCGGGCTGGCGATGCCGCCCGTGAAATAGACGAGCAGGAACATCGCCGCATAGTCGAGGGCGACCTCGACGATGGCCCAGCCGCGGTCGCGCGCGTTCTGGCGCTCCAGGTCGGCGCCGAGGCGGCGCACGCCGAGCGCCAGCAAGAGGTTGTAGCCGAGGATGCCCAGTGCGACGGCCAGGACCGGTCCGATGGCGAAGCCGTAGCCGGCCAGGCGGCCCGTGAGAACGGCCCCGACGATCAGGGGCGGCACCCACCAGCGCAGGCGGATCTGCCAGAAGGAGCGACGGCCCCAGACCCGGGGCAGGTTGGCCGCGCTGAGCTCCTGGCTCAGCCGCCGCATCCGCCGCCGCGCGCTGCGCTCGCTCATCCCCCTCCTCGGGCTCCGGCCGGGCGGCCGCTCAGCCCCGTCGCGCCGTCCGCTCCGACCGCAGCCAGTCCAGCCAGGCCGTCAGGCCCTCGCCTGTCCTCGCCGAGAGGAGCAGCAGCGGCGCCCGCGTGTTGAGGCGGGCGAGGTCGGCGCGGACCAGATCCACATCGTACCCCAGCAGGGCCGCCAGATCGACCTTGTTCAGCAGGATCAGATCGGCCGGCTGGAAGAGCGTCGGGTACTTGGCCACCTTGTCCGCTCCCTCGGGCACCGAGAGCATCGCCACACGCCGGTGCTCGCCGAGGTCGAAACCGGCCGGGCAGACCATGTTGCCGACGTTCTCGATGAAGAGGAAGTCGAGCCCCTCCAGGGGCAGGGCGTCCAGGGCCTCGGCCACCTGGGTTGCGGCCAGGTGGCAGCCGCCCTCCGTGTTGATCTGGACCACGGCCGCGGCCAGGCCGGCGACGCGCTCGGCGTCGCGGCTGGTCTGGAGGTCGCCGACGACCACGGCCGCGCGCTGGGGTGCCAGCGCCGGCAGGGTCGCCTCCAAGAGCGCCGTCTTGCCGCTGCCCGGCGCGCTGGTGATGTTCAGGGCCAGGATCCCCGCCCGGTCCAGGCGCGCTCGATTGTCGCGCGCCACGGCGTCGTTGGCCTTGAGCACGCTGGTGACCACCGTGATGTCCCGCTTCATCGTCAGACCTCCTCGGCGCGCTCGGGCGCGGCGTCCTCCGCGAGCACGCAGGTCACGCGGCGAAGGAGCACCTCGTCGCCGCTCAGGATGTCCACGTCCGCCAACCCGCAGCGGGCGCAGCCATAGTCGTCCACGGCGGGAGCGAATTCCAGGCCGCAGTGGCGGCAGCGCGCCCGGGTCGGCAGCACGCTGAGCGCGAGCTGGGCGCCCTCGGCGGGGCCGCCGCGGGCGGCCTCGGCGAAGGCGAGGGCGAGCGCCTCGGGCACGATGCCGCGCCGGGCGCCGGCCTCCAGTTCGACCCGCTCGATGCGCAGCGCGCCCTGGGCCGCGGCCAGCGCGTTCAGCTCGTCGAGCAGAGCGAGTGCGATGCTCAGTTCGTGCACGGCGCTCCTCAGCAGATGCGGGGCAGGTCTTCGCCGTAGGGCCGGCTGATCAGGCGGCGGCCGCCGCCGCGCGTGAGCAGCTCGGCCAGGGGCGGCGCCGCCGGCCGCAGGCGGCCGATCAAGGCCGCGCGGGCGCCCAGCGGGTGCGCTCGCAGCGCGGCGAGCGCGGCCGGCGCGGCCGCCGGCGAGACCACCGCCACCAGCTTGCCCTCGTTGGCCACGGCGAGAGGATCGAGCCCGAGCAGCTCGGCCGTCGCCCGCGCCACCGGCAGGATGGGGATCGCCCGCTCGTCCAGCTCGACGCCGACGCCGCTGGCCGCCGCGAGGTCGCAGACGAGGCCGGCGAGCCCTCCCCGCGTCGGATCGCGCAGGAACTTCAGCTCCTCGCCGCAGGCGCCGACGAGCGCCGCGACGAGACTGTCCAGGGCCGCGACGTCGCTGGTCAGGTCGGTCGCGAACTCGAGGTGCTCGCGCACGGAGAGCACGGCCAGGCCGTGCTCGGCAATGCCGCCATTGATCAGGATCAGGTCCCCCGCCGACACGCGCTCCGCGCCCAGCCGCGCGCCGGGCAAGAGCTCGCCCAGGCCCGTCGTGTTGATGAGCAGGCCGCCCGCGCCGCGCCGCTCGATCACCTTCGTGTCGCCCGTCGCCACCGGCACGCCGGCCGCGGCCGCGGCGGCGGCAATCGAGTCGAGGATGCGGTCGAGGGTGGCGAGCGCCAGCCCCTCCTCGAGGATGAGCCCGAGGCTGAGGGCCAGCGGACGCGCGCCCATCATCGCCAGGTCGTTGAGCGTGCCGCAGACGGCAAGGCGGCCGATGTCGCCGCCCGGGAAGATCAGCGGCTGGACGACGAAGGAGTCGGTCGTCAGGCAGAGGGGGCCGCTCGTCGCGGGCAGCAGCGCGCCGTCCGTGAGCGGCGCGAGCAGGGGATTGCCGAGCCGCGGCAGGATGTGCTCCGCGATCAGGCGCTGCGTCAACTCGCCGCCGCCGCCGTGGGCCAGCACGATGTGATCGGCTTCGCGCATGCCGCTCCTAGTCCGGGGTAGCGCCCAGGCGACCGTAGCGATGCCAGGCCGCGCAGCTCCCCTCGCTGCTCACCATGCAGGGGCCGATGGGCGCGAGCGGCGTGCAGCCCGTGCCGAAGAGCGCGCAGTCGGGCGGGTGCACCTTGCCCTGGATCACCTCGCCGCAGAGGCAACCGGGCGGCTGCACGTCCGGGCCGAAGGCGACCCCGAAGCGCTCGCGGGCATCGAAGCGGCGATAGGCGGCGCGCAGGGCGAGGCCGCTCGCGGGGATCGTCCCCATCGCGCGCCAGGCGTCGTCCGCGGGTTCGAAGACCCGGGCGACCGTCTCCCAGGCGAGCGCGTTGCCCGCCGCGCTCACCGCGGCGCCGTAGGCGTTGTCCACGCGCGCCTCGCCGGCGGCGAGCTGCGCGAGCAGCGCGCGGATGCCGGCCAGCATGCCCTCGAGCTCGAAGCCCGCCACCGCGCAGGGCTTGCCGTAGCGCTCGGCGATGGGCCGGAAGGCCTCGGCGCCGATGACGACGCTCACGTGGCCCGGGCAGAGAAAACCGTCCACGGGCACCTCGCCGCCCTCGAGCAGGGCCGCCATCGCCGGAATCACGAGCTTGTGCCCGGCGAGGATGCTGAAGTTCTCGCGGCCCTCGGCGGCGGCGGCGAGCACGACGGCCGCCGTGGCCGGCGCGGTGGTCTCGAAGCCGACGGCGAGGAAGACCACCTCGGCTGCGGAGCGCTCGCGGGCCAGGCGCAGCGCGTCGCGCGCCGAGTAGACCACGGCCACGCGCGCGCCCTCGCCGCGCAGGCGCTCGAGGCTACCGCTGCTTCCCGGCACGCGCATCATGTCGCCGTAGGTGGCGAGGATCACCTCGGGCCGCCGCGCGAGCGCGCAGGCGGCGTCGAGGTAGCCCTGGCTGGTCACGCAGACGGGGCAGCCCGGGCCGCTGAGCAGGCGCAGGGAGCGCGGCAGCAGCGAGCGCGCGCCGCTGCGAAAGAGGCTCACCGTGTGCGTGCCGCAGACTTCCATCAGGGTGACGGGCCGCCCGCGCGCGGCAACGAGATCCGCGATCTCCGCGGCGAGGGCGGCGGCGGCCATCAGACCTCCCCCGCGGGCGGGGCGCCGGGCAGGGGCAGCTCCTCGCCGAGGGCTTCGCGCAGCATGTCCCAGGTGCGCAAGGCCTCGGCCTCGTCGAGCACGGTGAGGGCGAAGCCGGCGTGCACGAGCACCCAGTCGCCGGGCTGAGCCTCGGGAGTCATCGCGAGGGAGGCCTCGAGGCGGCTGCCCTGGAAGTCGACTGTAGCCATCGGCCCCAGAGGGTCCGACGGCACTCCAGCGATGTCCAGAATCTTCCCCGGCACGGCCAGGCACATGGCTCAGCGCTCCTCGTCTGGGATGAGCGGCGCAAGACCCGGCTCGGCCTGCGCGGCGGCGACGAGGGCCTGGCCCAGGGCGAGGCCGCCGTCGCTGGTGGGAACACGGTGGTGAATATAGACCTCGAGGCCCCCAGCCTTCAATCGTGCAGCGAGTGCCTCGGTGAGAATCCGGTTCGCGAAGCAGCCGCCCGAGAGGAGCACGCGGCGGGGCGCGCCCGCGGCCGCGGCGACGGCAGCGAGCTCGGCAAGCCCGCGCGCCAGCGCGGCGTGGAAGCCGGCGGCCAGCTCGCCGGCGCTGCGGCCGGCAGCGCGGCCCTCGACCAGCGCCCGGATCAGCGGCCGCGGATCGAGAACGAGGCCTTCCGCTTCGGCGAAGACGGGCAGCGGCAGGGCCGGCGCCGCGCCGTGCCGCGCAGCGGCGGCCTCGAGCGCCATCGCGGCCTGGGCCTCGGCGCCATTGAACTCGCAGAGGCCCAGGAGAAAGGCGGCGGCGTCGAAGAGGCGGCCCAGACTGCTCGTCAGCGGGCCGGGCGGCGCGGGCGCGGCGAGCCAGCGCGCGGCGACGGCGAGAGCGGCCGGTGCGACGCGCGTGGCCGCGGCAGGCGCGGCCGCCAGCCAGTCGTCGCCGTAGGCCTGAGCGAGCAGGGCAGCAGCGGGCCGCCAGGTCTCGCGCGCCGCGGCATCCCCGCCGAGCAGCACGAAAGGCCGCAGGTGGCCGAGCCGCTCGTAGCCCGTTGCCGTCGCGCGGAGCAGCTCGCAGCCCCAGATGCTGCCGTCCTCGCCGTAGCCGGTGCCGTCGCAAGCCAGGCCGAGCACCTCCTCGTCGAGCGGCAGGCCGTTGTCCGCCAGGCAGCTCACGACGTGCGCGTGGTGGTGCTGCACCTCGACGCGCGGCAGCGGCAGGCTGCGCGCGTGGCGGCTCGCCCCGTAGTCGGGATGCAGGTCGCAGGCGAGCAGCGCGGGGGTCGCGCCGAGCAGCGCGCCGAGCCGCTCGGTAGCGGCGAGGAAGTTCCGGTAGGCCGCGGGGTTCTCGAGTTCGCCGAGGTGCTCGCTGAGCAGAGCCTGATCGCCGGCGAGGAAGCAGACGGCGCTCTTCAGCTCGCCGCCGAGGGCGAGCACGGGCGTCGCGAAGGCGCGGCCGAGCACGATGGGCGCCGGCGCGAAGCCGCGCGCGCGGCGGAGCGGCAGGGTGCGCGCGGCCTCGCCGCCGCCGGGCGCGGGCAGGCGCAGCGCGAGGGCGACCGAGTCGTCGACGCGGCGCGCGATGTTGCGGTCGTGCAGGAGGAAAGCGTCGGCGATGCCGCGCAGGCGCACGATGGCCTCGTCGTTGTCGGTGCAGAGTGGCTCCTCGCTGGGATTGCCCGAGGTCATCACGAGGGGGCCGAGGCGGCGGCCCTTGGCGTCGGGCGCGAAGAGGAGGTGGTGCAGCGGCGTGTAGGGGAGCATGAGACCCAGCGTGTGGCTGCCCGGCGCCACGCCCGGCGCCACGCCCGTCCCCGCGCGCGCCGGCGCGAGGACGATCGGGCGCGCAACGCTCTCGAGCAGGGCTTCGCTCGGCGCGTCGAGGGCCACGAGCGCGCGCGCCGCCGCGAGGTCGGCGACCATCAGCGCGAGCGGCTTCGCCTCGCGGCCCTTGCGCGAGCGCAGCGCGGCGACGGCGGTCTCGTCGTCCGCGCGGCAGGCGAGGTGGAAGCCGCCCAGGCCCTTGATCGCGAGGATCTCGCCCTCGGCGAGGCAGCGCTGCGCCTGCGCGATCGGCTCGCCGCCGGCTTCGCGCCCCAGGGCGTCGGCCAGCCACAGGCGCGGCCCGCAGTCGGGACAGGCGTTGGGCTGGGCGTGGAAGCGGCGGTCGGCGGGGCTGTCGTACTCGGCCTGGCAGCGCGGACACATCGTGAAGGCGGCCATCGTCGTGAGCGGCCGATCGTAGGGCAGCCCGCGCACGATCGAGTAGCGCGGCCCGCAGTTCGTGCAGTTGATGAAGGGGTAGCGGTAGCGGCGATCGGCGGGGTCGAAGAGCTCGCGCAGGCAGTCGGGACAGGTGGCGCTGTCGGGCGCGATCTCGGCGCGGGCCTCGCCCTCGGCGCGACTCGAGAGGATGCGGAACTCGCGCTCGCCCGTCGGCGCGAGGGCTTCCTCATCGCGCGCGGCGATCTCGACGAGCGGCGGCGCCTCGCGCTCCGTGCGCGCGAGGAAGCGCGCGACGGCGGCGGGCTCGCCCTCGATCTCGGCGAAGGCGCCCTGCAGGTCGTTGCCGACGTGGCCGGCGAGGCCCTCCTCGGTGGCCAGACGATAGAGCCAGGGCCGGAAGCCCACGCCCTGCACGCGGCCGCGGAAGGCCAGACGCAGGCGCTGGGTGGCGGTCGGCTCGGGGCGGCGCTCGGCCATGGCCCTCCTCGCGGCGGACGGGACGGCCCCCGCCGGCGGGCGCCGCTGGCTCCACTATAACAAGCACGGGGGCCGCCGCCCAGGGCGGGCTGGCGGAAGGGCCCCGTGCCGATTCCGTAACCCAAAAAAGATCAAGGCGATCGCGCCTTGACAGGGGGGAGGGGCAGGTCTATATTGGCGGCTCGCTGACGCGGGGTGGAGCAGTCCGGTAGCTCGTTGGGCTCATAACCCAAAGGTCGCAGGTTCGAATCCTGCCCCCGCCACCTTACAGAGGCCCTCTTCGGTTGCCCGCCGAGGAGGGCTTTCGCTTGGATCGTGCTATCATTGGACTGTCTTCGGTCCTCGGGTTGGCTGCTCGCCCCTTCGGGCGCGGCAGCGAGTGGGTGGGGGAGGCGCCATGGCCAGACGATCCTGTGCCGCACTGACGCTGGCCCTGCTAGCGATGCCCTCTCTCGCCTGGGCGCCGCCTTGGCCCGTGACCTACACCCTGGACACGATCCCCGTCTCGGCCTGCGGTGTCACGTGGGAGGACTACGGCTCCGGCTGGCTCGAGCGGGCCTTGATCAGCTTCCAGTCGACCGAGGCTGGAGACTGTCTCGTCGGTCTCTGCAGTTTCGCCCCCGTAGCGGGCGGCGTCGATTCCC
>VGXI01000117.1 GCA_016873475.1 bacterium
CCGACAGGACGCGCCGCAAGCCCTCTACCGCAACCCGTTTCTGGCAGACGCGATGGTCGAGCTGAACTTGATCGACACCCAAGGCGGGGGCATCAAGCGCATGTTCGAGACTCAGCGGCGACGCTCGTTCCCGCTGCCGGATTATGACCTGACCGAGCCGGGGCGGGTCGCCGTGAGCCTAACGGGTCGGATCCTGGACGAGCGCTACACGCGGCTCCTGATGGAGCGCACTGACTTGGTCCTCGGTCAGGTCATGCTTCTTGACCGGGTGCAGAAGGGGCAGAGGATTGGCCGGGACGAGCACCGTGGCCTGAAAGCCGCCGGGTTGGTCGAGGGCCGCTATCCGAACCTGATTGTGGCCAGTGCCGTCGCAAGGGCCGCCGGCGACGCGGGCCGACACATCCGCGAGCGGGGTTTCGACAAGCAGTACTACCTCGACCTGATCTTGGCCCTTGTGCGCGAACACGGCCCGGTGACGCGCAAGGACGTTGATCAGCTTCTCATGCCGAAGCTGCCGGACCGATTGACCCCGGAGCAGAAACGGCACAGGATCCACAATCTCATGCAAGAGCTGCGGCGGGCGGGGAAGATCGACAATCTCGGCTCCCGCGGTCAACCGGCGTGGCATGCCCTCAAGGAGCTGGGCGAGGGGTAAGCAAAGGAACCAGCGAGAACGGCCGCCAACTGGACCCTTGAAGATGCCCGCCTTGACACTAAGTGCTTGTCGATCCTTGCGTTGTGTCTATTGCTAGATCTGGACGCGGCCGTTCTGTTTAGCAAAGAGCTTAGCAAAGGGCCGAGCAAAGGGCCGAGCAAAGACAGCCCAGCTCTCCGGCCGCGGGACCGTGGCACGAAGTCTCTATCGGGGCCTAGCCGAGCTTGGTTGATGGGAAGTTGATGGAGCCGAACGCCGGCAGAGCGACAGAGGTCGTCCGATGAGCACTGACACCAGCGAGCGCGGCCTCGAGCGGCTGATCTGCGCCTCCCTCACCGGCTCGCCCTGCGATCCCGGAACGATCCCCGCCGGCGCCTTCCGCGAGCGCCCGGCCGCCTACAGCGCCGGCTGGATTTGCGGGCGCCAGGAAGATTACGACCGCGAGTACTGCATCGACCTCGCGCAGCTCTCGGCGTTCTTGCGCGAGACGCAGCCGGCGGTGGCCGACGCCCTCGATCTCGGCCAGGAGGGGCCCACGCGGCGCAAGTTCCTGGCGCGGCTCCAGGGCGAAATCAGCAAGCGCGGCACCATCGACGTACTGCGTCACGGCCTCAAGCACGGGCCGCACAGCGTGGACCTCTTCTACGGCACACCCTCGCCGGGCAACGCCAAGGCCGTCGAGCGCTACGCCGCCAATCACTTCAGCGTCACCCGCCAACTCCGCTACAGCCGCGACGAGGCGCAGCGCGCCCTCGACCTGGGCCTCTTCATCAACGGCCTGCCGGTTGCCACCTTCGAGCTGAAGAACAGCCTGACCAAGCAGACGGTCAGTGACGCGGAGCAGCAGTACCAGCGCGACCGCGACCCGCGTGAGCGGCTCTTCGAGTTTGGTCGCTGCATGGTGCACTTCGCCGTGGACGACCACGAGGTGCGCTTCTGCACGCACCTGAAGGGCAAGAGCTCCTGGTTCCTGCCCTTCAACCAGGGCTGGGACGACGGCGCAGGCAACCCGCCGAATCCCAACGGCCTCAAGACCGACTACCTGTGGAAGCGCATCCTCACGCGCGATGGGCTGACCGACATCCTCGAGAACTACGCCCAGATCGTCAAGACCAAGGACGAGCGGACCGGCAGGAACAAGACCGCGCAGATCTGGCCGCGCTACCACCAGCTCGATGTCGTTTTCCGGCTACTGGCCGACGCGCGGGCGGGCGGCGCCGGCAAGCGCTACTTGATCCAGCACTCGGCGGGCAGCGGTAAGTCGAACTCCATCGCCTGGCTCGCCCACCAGCTCATCGGCTTGAAGAAGGACGACGGGGCGGTTTTCGACTCGATCATCGTCGTCACCGACCGCAAGATCCTCGACCAGCAGATCCGCGACACGATCAAGCAGTTCGCCCAGGTGGGGGCCACAGTGGGCCACGCCGAGCACTCGGGCGACTTGCGCCGGTTCATCGCCGAGGGGAAGAAGATCATCATCTCCACGGTGCAGAAGTTCCCCTTCATCCTCGATGAGATCGGCAGCGAGCACCGCGGCCGGCGCTTCGCGATCATCATCGACGAGGCGCACTCGAGCCAAGGCGGCCGCACCTCGGCCGCGCTGTCGCGGGCGCTCTCGCCCGAAGGCGCCGAAGAGGACGATGATACCTTCGAGGACAAGATCAACCGGTTGATGGAGGCCAAGAAGCTGCTGCCCAACGCCAGCTACTTCGCCTTCACCGCTACGCCCAAGAACAAGACGCTTGAGATCTTCGGCGCCCCCGAGCCGCCGGTCGACGGCAAGGTCAAGCACCGGCCCTTCCACAGCTACACGATGAAGCAGGCGATCAAGGAAGGGTTCATCCTGGACGTGCTTGCGAACTACACACCGGTCGAGAGCTACTACAAGCTCGTCAAGAAGATCGAAGGCGATCCCGAGTTCGACACGAAGAAGGCGAAGAAGAAGCTGCGGCGCTACGTTGAGAGCCACGACCACGCGATCCGGCTCAAGGCCGAGATCATGGTGGACCATTTCCATGAGCAAGTGCTCGCCCGGAACCTGATCGGTGGCGAGGCGCGCGCGATGGTGGTGACCAGTGGCATCGAGCGCGCCATCCAGTACTTCCACGCCATCCGTGACTACCTGGCAGAGCGCAAGAGTCGCTACCAGGCGATCGTGGCGTTCTCAGGCGAGCACGAGTACGGGGGCGTGAAGGTCAGCGAAGCCTCGCTCAATGGCTTCCCCTCGGGCCAGATCGCGGACAAGATCCAGCAGGACCCCTACCGCTTCCTCGTCTGCGCCGACAAGTTCCAGACCGGCTACGACGAGCCGCTGCTGCACACGATGTACGTGGACAAGGTGCTCTCGAGCATCAAGGCCGTGCAGACGCTCTCCCGGCTGAACCGTGCGCATCCGAAGAAGCACAGCGTCTTCGTGCTCGACTTCATGAACGATGCCGACACAATCCAGGCGGCCTTCGCCGACTACTACCGCACGACGGTCCTGGCCGAAGAGACCGATCCCGACAAGTTGCACGATCTGAGAGACGCCCTCGACGGCTACCAAGTCTACGATGCAACGCAGGTGGACGAGTTGGTGGCACTCTACCTGGGTGGGGCAGAGCGGGACCGTTTGGATCCCATTCTCGACGCCTGCGTCGCCCAGTACATCGGCTCACTCGAGGAGGACGCCCAGGTCGACTTCAAGGGCAAGGCCAAGGCCTTCCTGCGTACTTATGGCTTCCTCTCCGCGATCTCCCCCTACATCAATGCGGAATGGGAGAAGCTGTCGATCTTCCTGAACTTCTTGGTGCCGAAGCTACCGGCGCCGATCGATCCCGATCTCGCCAAAGGAATTCTCGAAACGATCGACATGGACAGCTACCGCGCAGAGAAGCGGGCGGCGATCAGCATCCTGCTTCCCGACAAGGATTCCGAGATCGAGCCCATCCCGGGCGCCGGGGGCGGCCATCTCCTCGAACCCGAGATGGACCGCCTCTCCAACATCGTGAAGACCTTCAACGACCAGTTCGGCCACATTCAGTGGAGCGATGTGGACCGCGTGCATCGGCTGATCACGGAGGACATACCGAACCGGGTGGCGGCTGACAAGGCCTACCAGAACGCGAGGCGGAACTCGGATCGTCAGAACGCGCGCATCGAGCACGACAAAGCCCTCGTGCGAGTGATGACGGCGGTGCTGAATGATGATACGGAGCTTTTCAAGCAGTTCGTGGACAACGAGGGCTTCCAGCGCTGGCTGAAGGACACCGTCTTTGGGCTGACCTACGATGTGCCGGCAGCGAGTCCGCCGCCTTCCGTCTAGCTGTAGCGCGGGCCCTCGCCGGCTTCCCACCGGAACGGGTTGAAGTTCGTCCCGCGGTCGTAGACGTCCACGCCCTCGCGGCGCTTGAGCACGCCGACCACCCAGTAGGTCACTGGCGTGAGCGCTACCTCCACGCCGCACTTGAAGAGGTAGTTCGTCACCACCAGCGGCACCCAGAGCGCGGGCAGGAAGCCCGGCACGCCGAGCCAGGTGGCGATCGAGACGAACAGCACCGTGTCCAGGCCCTCGCCCACCAGCGTGCTGCCGATCGTGCGCGTCCAGAGCCAGCGCCCGCGCGTGGCGATCTTGAGCTTGGCGAGCACGAAGGAGTTCGCGAACTCGCCGGCGAAGTAGGCGACCAGGCTGGCCAGCACGATCGCGCCGCTGCTCACGCCGCCGAGGATCGCCCGGTAGCGCTCGTCGCCGATCGCCGTGCGCCAGCTCGCCTCGCCGGGCAGCCAGCCGATCAGCCAGAGCAGCCCGCTCATCAGGGCCGCAGCGAGGAAGCCGAGCCAGATCACGCGGCGGCTGCGCCGATAGCCGTAGACCTCGGTGAGCAGGTCCCCGAACAGGTAGCTCAGCGGGAAGAGCAGCGTGCCGCCGTCGAAGATGAGCGGCGTGCCGAAGAGCGCCACGCCCCAGTCGATGATCTTCGCCGACGAGGCGATGTTGCTCACCAGGAGCACGGTGACGAAGAGCGCGACGAGCAGGTCGAAGTAGCGGTAGCGCATCGCTGCCTAGCCCGCGCCCAGATAGGCGGCCGCCACGGCCGGATCTTCGGCCAGCTCGGCGGCCGGACCCGAGCGCACCACGCGGCCGGTCTCGAGAATGAAGGCCTGATCGGCGGCCTTCAGCGCCAGCCGCGCGTTCTGCTCGACCAGAAGGATGGGCGTCCCTGCCGCGTGGATGGTGCCGATGATCTCGAAGATCATGGCCACGAGGATCGGCGAGAGCCCCAGCGAGGGCTCGTCGAGCAGGAGCACGCGCGGCGCGGCCATCAGCCCGCGGCCGATCGCGAGCATCTGCTGCTCGCCGCCCGAGAGCGTGCCCGCCGACTGCCGGATGCGCTCGGCGAGTCGCGGGAAGAGCCCGCAGACGCGCTCGAAATCGCTGCGGATGCCCGCGCGATCGCGCCGCCGCCAGGCGCCCAGCTCCAGGTTCTCGCGCACCGTGAGGTTGGCGAAGATGCCGCGGCCCTCGGGCACGTGGATCACGCCACGGCGCACGATCTCGTGCGGCGCGAGGCGCGTGATCTCCTCGCCCTCCAGCCAGATGCTCCCCGCCGCGGCGCGCTCGAGCCCCGAGATCGCGCGCAGAGCGCTCGTCTTGCCGGCGCCGTTCGCGCCGATCAGCGTGACGATCTGCCCCGCCTCCACGCGCAGGGAGATGCCGTGCAGCGCCTCGATGGCGCCGTAGCGCAACACGAGCTCGCGCACTTCAAGCATGCGCGGCCTCCGGGCCCAGGTAGGCCTCGATCACCTTGGGGTCGCGGCGGATCTCCGCCGGCGTGCCCTCGGCGATCTTGACGCCGTAGTCGAGCACCGCCACGCGCTCGCAGATGCCCATCACCACGCGCATGTCGTGCTCCACGAGGAGCACGGCGAGCGCGAACTCGCCGCGCACGCGCTGGATCAGCGCCATCAGCGCGTCCGTCTCCTGCGGGTTCATGCCCGCGGCGGGCTCGTCGAGCAGCAGCAGGCGCGGGCCCGTGGCCAGCGCCCGCGCCATCTCGAGCCGACGCTGCAGGCCGTAGGGCAGCATGCGCGCGGGCCAGTCGGCGTACTGCGCGAGCTCCATCAGCGCGAGCATCGCGCGGGCGCGCTCGGTGATCGCCGCCTCCGCGCGCGCGTGGGCGGGGCTGCGCGTCACCGCCGCCAGCACGCTGTTCGCCGCGCCCTGGTGGCAGGCGATGCGCACGTTGTCCAGCACCGAGAGCGCGCCGAAGAGGCGGATGTTCTGGAAGGTGCGCGCGACGCCCAGCCGCGCGACCCGATGCGGCGCCCGGCCGCCGATCGACTCGCCGCCCAGCAGCAGGCGGCCCGCCGTCGGCGGGTAGATGCCCGTGATCGCGTTGAAGACCGTCGTCTTGCCGGCGCCGTTGGGGCCGATCAGCCCCACCAGCTCGCCCGCGCGCACCGTGAGGTCGAGCTCGGCCACGGCTTTGAGGCCGCCGAAGGCGATCGTGAGGCCCTCGATCTGGAGGATCGCGCTCACGACTCGGCCCCGGGCGTGGGCGCGCGGCGTCCCGGCCAGAGCCGCCGCAGCGCGCCGTAGCGCGGCTCGCCCGCCCCGAAGATGCCCTGCGGGCGCAGGAGCATCAGGAGAATCAGCAGGAGCGAGTAGATCACCATGCGGTAGGCCTTGATCGGCCTGAGGAACTCGGGCAGCAGCGTGAGCAAGATAGCCGCCGACACCGAGCCCGTGAGCGAGCCCATGCCGCCCAGCACAACCATGATCACGACCTCGAAGCTCTTGAGGAAGCTGAAGCTGTTCGTGTTCAGGTAGCGCAGGTAGTGCCCGAAGAGCGCGCCCGCCATGCCGGCGAAGGCCGCGCCCACGGCGAAAGCCAGCACCTTGTAGCGCGTCGTCGAGATGCCCAGCGACTCGGCCGCCACCTCGTCCTCGCGTACGGCGAGCAGGGCCCGCCCGTGGCGGGAGCGCACCAGGTTCCAGTGCACGGCGAGCGTCAGGCCGACCAGCAGGTAGACCCAGAAGAAGCTCGTGTAGCCGGGGATGTTGTTCAGTCCGCGCGCGCCGCCCACGGCGTCGATGTTGAGGATCACCACGCGGATGATCTCGCCGAGGCCCAGGGTGGCGATCGCGAGGTAGTCCCCGCGCAGGCGCAGCGTGGGGATGCCGATCAGAAGCCCGGCCAGCGCGGCCGCGCCGCCGCCGATCGCGAGGCCGAGCACGAGCATCAGCGCGGCGCCCGCGCCGGGATCGGCGGGCGTGGCGCCCAGCGCGCCCAGGATCCCCGGCCCGAAGCGGATGGCGAAGTAGCCGCTCGTGTAGCCGCCGATCGCCATGAAGCCCGCGTGCCCCAGCGAGAATTGCCCCGTGAAGCCGTTGATCAGGTTCAGGCTCACGGCGAGCATGATGTTGATGCCCGAGAGGATCATCAGCCGCTCGGCATAGGGGTTCACGAGGTGGGGGAAGAGCTTCTCGAGCGCGAAGAGCAGCAGGACGAGCCCGGCCGTGAGCGCGCCGCGCAGGAGGAGCGCGCGGCGCATCAGACCTTCTCCGTCACGGCGCGGCCGAGCAACCCCGCCGGCCGCACGAGCAGGATGATGATCAGGAGCGCGAAGGCGATCGCGTCGCGATAGGTCGAGGAGACGTAGCCCGAAACCAGGGTCTCGGCGAGGCCGAGCACGAGGCCGCCCAGCATGGCGCCGGGGATGTTGCCGATCCCGCCCAGCACCGCCGCCACGAAGGCCTTCAGGCCCGGCATCAACCCCATCAGCGGGTCGATGCGCGGGGTCGAGAGCGCCACCAGCACGCCGGCCGCGGCGGCCAGCGCCGAGCCCAGCGCGAAGGTGAAGGTGATGATGCGATCGGTGGGGATGCCCATCAGGCTGGCCACGTCGCGGCTATACGCCAGCGCCCGCATCGCGCGCCCGATTGGGCTGCGGTAGACGATCAGGCTCAGGCCGACCATCAGCACGAGCGCGCCGCCGAGGACGAGGAGCTGGTGGCTCGTCGTCAGGGCGCCGCCCGGCAGCCGCACCGAGCGCGCGGCGAAGATCTGCGGGAAGAACTTGGGGTCGGCGCCGAACACCAGGATGCCGGCGTTCTCCAGGAACAGCGACACGCCGATCGCCGTGATCAGCACCGTCAGCCGCGGCTGCCGGCGCAGCGGCTTGTAGGCCAGCCGCTCGATGATGATGCCCAGCAGGGCCGCCCCCGCCATCGCGCCGAGGATCACGGCCAGCGCCGCTGCCGGCGGCGCGCCGCCGCTGGACATCCCGAAGGCCGCGACGAGGTAGTAGGCGATGTAGGCGCCCACCATGTAGACGTCGCCGTGGGCGAAGTTGATGAAGCGCAGGATGCCGTAGACCATCGTGTAGCCCAGGGCGATCAGCGAGTAGATGCTGCCCCAGGTGATGCCGTTGACGAGCTGCTGCAGAAGTTCCTGCATCGCCGGCTAGCTCCCGATCCGTTCCCGGAACCGGAACTGGCCGTTGCGGATCTCGAGCACGACGGCCGGCTTGATGGCGTTGCGGTTCGCGTCGAGCGAGATCTCGCCCGTCACGCCGGAGAAGCCCCGGGTCGCGGCGATCAGATCGCGCAGGCGGGCGCGGGCGGCGGCACGGGCGGCCGCGTCGCCACCGGTGCCGGCCAGCGCGGCGAGCGCCTCCGGATCCGCGGCGGCGAGCTCTCGCAGGCAGTGCACGAGCAGGCGCATCGCGTCGTAGCCGAGCGCGGCCATGGCGTCCGGCGACTCGCCGAAGCGCGTGCGATAGCTGCTGATGAAACCCTGCACGACGGGGTTCGGGTCCTCGGTCGAGTAGTGGTTGCTCAGGTAGCTGCCGCCGATCGCCTCGCCGGCGATCTCGGTGAGCTTGGGCGAGTCCCAGCCGTCGCCGCCCAGCAGCGACCCCTTGTAGCCCAACTCGCGCGCCTGCCGGGCGATCAGGCCGACCTCGGTGTAGTAGCCGGGCACATAGAGGGCCTCCGGCATGCGCGCGATCAACGCGGTCAGCGGCGCCTTGAAGTCCACGTCGCCCTGCTGATAGCTCTCGTCGCCGGTGATCGTGCCGCCCTGGCGCGTGAACTCCTGCGTGAAGTAGCCGGCCAATCCCACCGAGTAGTCGCTCTTGACGTCGCGCAGAACGGCCACCGTCGACAGCCGCAGCGACTCGCGCGCGAAGCGCGCCATCACCGTGCCCTGGAAAGGATCGATGAAGCAGATCCGGAAGATGTAGTCGCCGACCTCGGTGACCGCCGGATTCGTCGAGGAGGGGGTGATCATCGGCACTGCCGCCTCCTGACAGATCGGCGCCGCCGCCAGGGAGTTCGAGCTGGCGACCTCGCCGAGCACGGCGATCACCTGGTCTTGCACGATCAGCTTGTTGACGGCCGTGGCCGCCTCCTCGGGCCGGCCCTGGTCGTCCTCCGTGACGAGGGCGATCGGGATGCCGCCGACCCCGCCGGCGGCGTTCGCCTCGTCCAGCGCCATCTGGATCCCGTTGTGCGTGGAGGTGCCGAAGGTCGCCTTGTCCCCCGTGAGGGAGCCGTACTCCCCGATCTTGAGCTGGCCGCCCTTCTTGGCGCAGCTCAGCGCGAGCACGAGCAGGACGAGGAGCGCGAGGGGACGGCGGGAGCGAGAAAGGGTCCGCACGCGAGGCCTCCTTGGCAGGGGGATTGCACCCATAACCCGTTGAAATCAGTGCGGAAGCTAGCACCGCGGGGCGGGGGCGGTCAATGGCGAAGGGCGGCGGTTCCGCCTCAAGCGGCCTCCCTCGACTGCCGATAGCCAGAAGGGCGGGGCGCCACGAGAAGACGGCGCCCGGCCAGCACGAGACCCTACTGCGAAGGACCGGCTGCCGAGCATGTTGGCGATCATCGGTGTCCTCGTCGTCATCTTCGCCGTGGTGGGAGGCTACGCCTACACCAAAGGCCCCTTCGCCGTGCTCTTCCAGCCGGCGGAGCTGATCATCATCATCGGCGCCGCGGTCGGCATCGTCCTGCTGGGCTCGCCGCCGAAGGTGCTCAAGCATCTGCTGCGCGCCCTGCCCGTGGTCTTCAAGGGTTCGCCCTACACCAAGGCCACCTACCTCGAGCTGCTGAAGATGCAGTTCGAGGTCTTCTCGAAGATCCGCAAGGGCGGCCTGCTCGCGATGGAAGAGGACGTCGGCGATCCGCACAACAGCCCGATC
>VGXI01000118.1 GCA_016873475.1 bacterium
AAAACTTGGCATGACGAGTGCTGACGTTTGGCATCATACCTGACCCTCCGCAGAGAGGGATGCCGGTCCAACGCTCGCGCTCATCGGCGGCGCGCAGCGCCGTCCGCTGCATGCTCTTGTTAGGCGCTCACGGTTGTTAGGCGCGCTCACGGTCTTTGGCTGTATCTCCCAATCCACCAAGACACAAGCAAGGCAAATGCCGCGAGCTGCGTGGGAACCTCGACGAAGCCGAGGAACGGGCTCGGCGAGGTTGGGCCAGCATTGGGTTTCAAGTAGACCCAGCCCTCTATGGACCCTGGCCCGGGCATAGTAACCGACCATACACTGAACACCAGCAAGAGACCGAGAAGGGCCAGGAATCTCCTTCTGAAGCTCCATTCGGCGAGTGTTTTCAGGAAGGGAACTAGAGCAGCGCCGAATAGCAGACCTCGCAGAACTTGCGCAGGAATGAGCCATGTCTCGACGTGTCGCCATTCAGCAGGATCGTGAGGGTTTCGCATCCATGGATCGAATAGACCCGCATCAATCTGCTCCTTGTATATCAGCGAATAAGCCAGCGTACCCACGGCAAGGTAGGTCACGCAATGGACGAAGGTTACCCATGCCCCGAAGGTAACATAGTTTCGGACTCGAAGCTCTGTCGCCAGTGTCTTCACACATTGCCTCCGTTGTTGCGCGAGCGCCTAACGCTCGCGCTCATCGGCGGGGTCGCGCAGCGAACCGTCCGCTGCAACCGGTTGTTAGCGGGCTGGTTGGCACACTGGTCATTCGTATGGCCCGAGAAACCGCTCGCCGTTGAAGTGGATAATGTGCGAGGGCGCATCGGCGACCCACACCTCGGTTTCCCATGCGATGGCGTTCAGGTACTTCGTCATCGCTCGCCGTGTCAGAAATGCGGTTACGAAGACGAGGCCAGACCGAGCAGAGCCGAACACAACCTTGAGCTCGTTGTGCCTCTTGACCCCGATGGGGCCGTGACTGGTCACGGCTTCGATCAGAACAAGCCAGTCCTTGTCGCGTAGATGAACAACTACATCGGGCATCTTCCCGTGTTCGTCGATCTCTACGCCGAGGTCCTCCAAGTAGCCGACTTCCACGTGTCGCTGTCTTTGCCCCGTGTCACCTAGGTAGACGACCACGCCCCCAGGGGTGAACCGAGGGCAAAAGCCCTCGATGATCCTCTGGACGAGCTCGTTCTGCCCGCCTGCCGTCAGCGGCACCTTCTTTCCGTTCGGCAGCCTGACCGCAACAAGCGCCATGTCGCGCTCGCGAGGTTGAAGGCGTCCGAGTGCGTCGGCTGCGGCCACATATGCGGTCAAGGACTCCGCCCAAGCGCGTGAGCCGAACGTTCGGGCCAGCCTCAAGAGGGTCGGAGCGATCTGGTAGCGATTGGCGGGGCTATTCACTGGGCGACGAGGATCGTCAGGATTGGCCACCACCAAGCCCATTTGGACGAACTGGTGGACGGTGAAGCGCCTCACGGTCTCCCGCGTGTTCGGAGCGTATTCCTTGCCGAACTGGTCGCGAAACACATTCATCATCTCAGTGATGCCGAGCATCGGATCCGCCGCGGCCCCCCAGGACTTGCTGGGGGTCATGCCGAGAAGTGCGAGGAGAACGAGGGCGGAACGCTCGTTCTGCTGTTCTTTCGGTACGTTCAGCGAGGCGAGTATCTTGAGACCCTGGTCGATGCGCTTTGCTGCCGCACCACGCCTGTTGGCGGGTCTCTTAGCCATGGAAGAGCACCTCATCGATGAGGCGATCGAGCTCTTCTTGGCTTGGAAAGGCTGATCCAATCCGGCGCCCCAGCGCGATGAGACCGGCGCGTTGAGGGTACGGCAAGGACCGCAGGTCGGAAGCGTTCACCTGCGTATGACCGCTAAACTGCCGAAAGAACGCGTCCACGAGCGATGAGTTCAGGTACGCAGCAAGCCCCTTTGCAAGCGATGCTGTCAGTCCGGAACCACGCTCATGGAAGTAATTCAGGTGGTTCTCGAAGGCGACTTGGCTCGCGGTGACGCGCGTGGGGTCGTAGACCGCTGCGACGATTCGGCGGCGCTCCTCTTTCGAAGAGAATCGCTTCGTCAACACATAGTGCCCTCTCGGGACAAGAAGTTCTTCCGCGCTTGGGCCGAGAGCGAGAGCGTTCGGCTTGCGCGTTCGCCCATTGGGCCACTCCACGAAACCCTGCTTGAAGTGACAGGGATAAACGAGCGGCACCGTGTTCCTTCCGGCGTGGGCGCGAAGCAGGTCTCGCGCTCGAAAGTCTACGACTCGTCCTGTAGACACCGTCAGGCCCAGATCGAGGAGTGCTCCTCCCAAGCTACTGATCTGATCTCGGGTAGCCTTGCCAGCTGTTTCCGGGACGACATGAATGACCGCGTGACGGTCCCTGGGATCAACAAGCTCTTCGTGCTTGATCATTCGCGAACGCAGGATTTCGCCAGGCTTCGCGTTGGCAGAAACCATGACCGCCTGGTTTTCTTCTCTGTCCTTGACGGCGTGGAAGATGACGTTCTCCTGCAAGACCTTGTCATCTCTGAAGGCATTGTCTCGCGAATCGAAGACGTGTACTCGACGGAAGCGCATGTCCCGCAAGAAATCGTGCCGGAATGGCTCGAAGTAGGGACCGTTGCAAAAACTCCTCGGCGTAATCGCGACCATCTCCCCGTCCGGGACGAGGAGGCGGGCCGCAACAGCGACAAACCCCGGGGACAGGTTGGTCGTTTCCAGCCCGAGTGAACGGAGGATCGAGCGTTCCTTGGAGTCGGTGCGGATCTTTCGATAGGGCGGATTGAGAATTGCGCAGTCGAAACGCTCCTGCTCGCCCGTTCCAAAAAGATCCCCACCCAGTCCGATGGCGCCCGCTTCCAGGAAGTCCTGGTCGACTACGCGTGCCTGAAACGAGATCCCCGCGTCCGCACACGCACGTCGACAGCGGTCCAAGGTCTCGCGGAGAAAGGTAACGAGAATAGGATCGACCTCGTACGCCGTGACGGCGAGGAAAGCTGGACGCTTGGGGCGCCCGCAGAGGGTCAGCACCAACGCGGCGCACAGCGATCCGGCTCCGGCGCCTGGATCAAGAAGGCGGACCGTGGGCTTCCCGCATTCGAACATTCCGGCCATGAACGCCGCGATTGGGATGGGCGTCAGGAATTGCCCCATCTGGGCACGGCGTCGGGGATCTAGGCGGGCAGACGCGTCCTTGCGGGCGTCATCAAGCGCCGGCAGCAGTTCCTCCACGGCAGCGGTCGCAGCCTCCAGGGTCCGTCCTTTCTCCACGTTGGTGGTTTCTATCACTGCGAGAATCCCATCGTTGTCCCGCTAGCGCTCGCGCTCATCGGCGGGGTCGCGCGGCACGGCCCTTGCCCTGCATGGGCTGTGACGTGCGAGTCCGGCCGCTGGAGCGCGTGGTTAGATCGCCTGCGAACTTGCCCTGGGATCGGTCACCATGCGTGATGGCAGCCTCCGCGAGGCCTGATCGCTCTGCCAACTCGGAGTTGGCGCGTGCCCAACGCCGGACCCACGTCTCGAGACCTAGGGACGAGAAGTACTGCCAGGCGAGGTCTGGCCGGAATGAGCGAAGGTACCCCATCTCGGTTTCCATGGCTCGGTACTGCGGGATTCTAGCCGCGACTGCAGCCGCCTTCAGTGACCAGCCTCGTTTATCTCGCGCCTCCTGGCAGCGAGCCGTGATCGCGTGCCAGCGAATTCGGTCCTGGAACGTCTCGGCCGTCCGTCCGACGAACACATGAGGGAACTCGGTCACCAGCAGGCTGCGCAGCTGCCCCGCTAAAAGTTCGACTTCGGCATCGTTCAGGATGCTACCTTGGTTCCTCCGAAGCTTGCGCGTCACCTGCTTCACGGGGTCCATTCTCGCTCCATCCGTCGATCCAACGGCTCGGCTTTGAGCTGCCGGCCGCCGTGTACCCCCGAGTGTCGACCGCCGGACGCCGCTTTGTCAAGGACGCGGCCGGCGGCTGGAAGGCGTGACACGCCTCCGAACGCGGCCGGCGGCTGGAAGGCGTGGCACGCCTCCGAACGCGGCCGGTTCCCTCCAATGCCTTCCTATGCCGCCCGCCAATGTTCGCCGAGGAGGAGAACGAAGGCGACGAGAACCAGCGGGACAGCAGCGTGGATCGCCACCCCGATCAGGAGACCAGCGCGAAAGTCGCGCTTGGAGAGCGATCGCCGTCCGCGGACCAGCGCTGCGACACCGAGCAGGAGCCAGAGCAGGAGGGCGGAAACGAGACCGGGCGAGTAGCTGGCGCTGAGGAGAGTGCCGCCGATATGAAGCGCCGCATTGATGGCAAGGATCGTGGCCAACGCCACGACCAGCAGCGCTCGGGTCGGACGCCGGAGAACAAGGAAGACGGCGATGGTCATGAGTGCCCAGAAGAGCGCGTTGGCGCCAAGGAACGCTCCATCGGGGATTGCGAGACGTGTCAGCTCTGCCGTGCGCGCGGGGAAGCCGCCCCAGTACTCCTCCGCGATATAAGCCAGGTAGGTCGCAGGGAAGAGGACGACCCACGGGCCGACGAAAGGCTTCGGGGTCGAGCGAGAATCCCTGGTCGTAGGTTTCCCCCCGTGCGGCATAACGCTCAGCATCAGCGGCGGCGCGTAGCGCCGGCCGCTGCATGCTGTTGTTAGGCGGCAAGGCAAGTGGCGATCGGCGACCTGCAGACGCCGACCCGTGGGCCCGGTTCATGGCAGCGACCTCGACGGTGTGGTGTGGTCGAAGAAAACCAGCGCGTCGTAGCAAGACCCCACAGGGATCGGCTCCGGGATCACCTGCGACGCGTAGCTGCGCATCGGCAGGGGCTGTGCGAGCCACGCCGATGCCCCCGGATCCGCCGCGGCGCTCCGCAGATCCAGGATGAACCGCGGAATGCCGATCGAGTGGCACGCCCATTCCAGGCTGCCCGGCTTGGACGGCTCCGCGACCGACTCGCCGGGAGGCACTCGCTGATTGACCGGGTTGAAGCCGCCCTCGTGGAAAGCGAAGGCGACGACGACGAAGTCGCCGCCATATCGGCTGGCGAGACTCGAGCCGATGGAAAGGCGCCTGGCCAGCCGCAAGTTGTCCGCCCACAGGATCATCTTGGACCCGGGCGGCGCCTGGTCCAACTCGCGGGCGATGTTCGCCGCCATGATGTCCTCTCGCGCGCCGCCCTGCCCGGCGTTCACTTCGGACATCTGGGCGATGGTACGCGCGTTCACGATGGCTCGGTCCACGTCAGAGGGCGCCGAAGAAGAGACGAGCCGGTCTCGCACGGCCTCCAGATGTTCCAGAACGCGTGTCGCGGCCGCGCTCGCCTCGGACCAAGTCGCTGTGGCGGCGGGCGCGTCTGGCTCGACCCTGCGGATGCACAGGCTGTACTCGCCCGCGAACACCGTGGTCGAGTCCAGATCGATCGCGTAGGGGCGTCCTTTCACCCCGACGTTGCTGAACCCCACCGGCCGATCGGTGCGCTCCATTGTCAGGTCGAGGTCCTCGTTCCCGGCGAAGGGCTCTCCGTCGATCTCGATGGCCAGCGAGTCGAACCAGGCCGTGCCACCCCCTGCCAGCATGCAGCCGAAGCGGATGAACGAGATGCTGTCGGGTATCTCGAGGGTGAAGTCGTAGGGCGCCCACGGCGTGCTGCCGCTGACATCCTGAGTGCCTCCCCCGACGACACTCTTGCGACTCGCGTCGCCGCGCATCCAGAGCGTTGCAGAGCCGTCGCGCACGTTCTCGGTGCGGATCCAGCAACTGAAACGGACCTGGTGTCCGGCCGCCACCGATGCGGGGAAAGAAGCAGTGGAAGAGGTGAACCGTGATTCCTCCCGTGGGGCCGACGCCACGAGTTGGTAGGCATTCGTGACCGAGTCCAGGTAGGAAGGCTCGGCGCGAGCGATGAAGCGCGTCACGGCAACCGCCGCTGAGTCGCTGGAGCCTAGCATGTCGAAGCCGAGGAACTCGAGGCGTCCCCGGCCCGACCGGTTGAAGTCCCGCGCCCACTCGACGAAGTCTAGGAACTCCTGCGTGTTCTTCGGGCGCCGGACCCGTTTGAGCAGCGCCTTCGGGTCGCCCTGACCGGTGAGGACGTATTCGTTCAGGCCGTTGACATCGGACATCTGCTCCTCGAAGCCGACGAGCGTGACTGCCGAAGGGGAGGCCAGGTACTGGATGATGCGGCGCTTCATCTGGAAAAACTCGTGCGTACCGCTCGAGACCTCGCCCAGAGCCACGAGGCGCGCCTCGCCGACGATGGCGCGCAGGGGTGCAAGGTCGCGATCGGAGCCACCCGGCTCGCAGGTGCCGAAGGGCCGCGCACTCTTCCGGAGCCACTCGACCGGAGGGCGATCGACAGGCGGCGGAGCGGCGCCGCAGGTCATGAGAGTGGCGAGGACCAGGCCCACGACACTTCCCCGCAACCGGAGCGGTTTAGGGCGCACGCCGCAACCTCCAGTGACGAGGAATGGGACTCCAGGCCGGTCAGGGGGTTCTACACTGCTGACACGCCGGCATACCGACCGGAAGCGGATCACGATGACTGTCTCACCATGGTCTGCATGCCTCGTCGCCCTCCCGTGGGGGTCGCTGACCTTCGCTGTACACCCGTCGCCTGACGTTCAAGCTCAGCGGCGCGGCTTGCCCGCGTCCGCTGGAGCGCCTTGTTGGGTCGCGTTTCTCCTTCCGCCAAGACGCTCGATGCCCTTTGTCACTGCCCATGCAGCCGTGGCGAGCAGGATCGAATAGATAGGCGAGAACAGGAATACCAAACCGGATGTGGAGGACCCTGTCTGTGTCCCGCCCCAGTCGAAGACCCATGCGGCATGTGTCAAGGCAACCGAGAGCGTCGTGATGCCGGCAAAAGTGGTGGCACTCAGCGATGGCCGCACATCACCTGACCTTACAATCGCCAGTATCGCCAGCACCAACGGCAACAGGTTCCAGAATGCGAGCCAGTAGAGTCCTTCAGCATAGACCACCAACAGGCCGGTGCCAGCAATAAGCACTACGCATACGATTCGAATCATGGACGGTTTGCCCCGCTGCGTTTCCGTTCGGCCCACAACAAGATGTCACGCCGGTCCTGCTTGGCCAGGTCAATCAGGCGCTTCAATTCCTCAATGTCGCCTCCGCTCAGATCAACTGCCGCGAGGTGAATGCGTTCCTGCTCTCTTTCGTGAGCCTCCGTCCCGTTGCGTGCCAGGATTGCTCGGGCTTCTTGCGACCGGCCGGGAAACGCTCGTTCAATCATTCCCGACAGCGCATCCGTTCCCATATCAATTCACCGCCGGGAAACAAACCGATCGACCGCGTAGCCGGCCAGCAGCGGCGACCCGAAGGAGATCGCGATGAGCACCAGTCGGTCGAGCCACACCGATACATACGGCAATGGCCGGGCATGGCCGATTAGCGTGACGCCGATGAGGAAGGCCGGTGGCAGACAAATGAGGAATGCCAGTGCGGCAAACAGCCATGACCGTAGGCGCCTTGCCATCATCACACCCAACCCAAGAGGAAGCTCATCACCGAGTCCAGACTCGCGGCGAGTTTTTGTCGCGGCGGCAATCCCTTGCGGAAATGGTGGTTGAACACGGGTACGCCAATCAACAACAGAAATAATGCCTCGAGGACGAGCAATACGGTTCCCTGCGTTGCCCAGTCCTCGAACCAGGGGTTAAACACACAAAACAGCGCGAGGGCATTGACCAGCGCGACCACGAGAAAGATGCCCTGCCTCACGCTTTATCCCCTCCCTTTCGTCGCAGCGACCACCAGGCGGTGAAAAGCGTACCGAGCGGTGCCGGGACTGTTGCATATAGCAAGGCGGCAGCAAGCGCCCACGGCCAGTACTGCCCTTGATGATCCTGCGCCGGATCGTAGTCTAGGTACATGGTCGCCAATGAACCCGCGAGTAACAAAAAGAACCACGCCAGCCCATGAATCGCCAGACGCCATAGCGTGGTGGAGAGCGGCACCGAGGACGACACCCGCAGCAGCCCCCGCCAGCGGTGCAGCATCCAGACGGCGACAGCCACCAGCAACACAAGCGGCAGCCACAATGCCGCCTGCTCGAAGAGATGATGGAGCGTCCCGCCCTCGGGGTAGGGATTCATTGACAGCAGGCTGGCGTTGACCACCATGAGCGGCACGAAAGCCGTCCAGGCCAGAGCCCAGGGGAACAGCCCCCGCAAGGTCTGCTCGCGCACGAAGGTGCGCCCATGAGCATGGCTTATCATTCATCACCTCGGCTTCCGCGATGGTATCCCCATCGCGTACGCTCCCATCCGTACTTGTGGCGTGAGTGCAGGGAGGCCAAGCCGAGCAGGGTAAGGACAGATCCCACGCCCGCCAGAAAGATGGAACGCAGCCAGAGATCGGTGAAATCATCGATCCGCGCCTGCTCGGGTCGTCCCGGATCGTAGAGAATGCGCACCCCCTCGCCTTCCGAATATCGAGGCGGGTAGCTGCTGACGATGGATTCGTAGTTTATTTGCCTGCCGTTGCGGGTAGTAAAGCGGATGACTGGGCGATAGGTCGCTTCCGCCTCACCTTGATGTTGAGGTTGGATGTGGCGATCCTCTTCCCGCATCAGGATAACCTCGCCCGTTGCAGCAACGGCACGCTCGATCAGCGCGGTGGTTTGCCTCCAGTAATGGTAGGCGCCGCCAAGGAGTGCGATTCCCATCCCAAGAAAGGCGAGAGGCCCGACATAACCGCGAACGTGGCCCATACGCGCTCGTCTCCCATCAATACGTTCTGGCAGCGGCCCAACGCAAGGGTCAGCGGCGGCGCCGTTCGATGCTCATAGTACCACAAGCTCCCCGCGCCGGCCGCTGCAACCTGTCGTTAGGCTCGAACCATGGTACCCCTTGCCCCCCGGACTGCGTGACGAAGTCACGCGGCCGCCCCAGATGCGCAGGGGCGCACTCAACAAGGAAGGGTGAACTTCCATCAGTGCATCCTCTCTCGCCTCGGCACTTCCTTTCGAGGCTAACGCACAGCATCAGCGGCAGAGCGCAACGCCGTCCGTTGCATGCTGTTGTTGGGCTGCCGCCTGCCATCGCCGTCTCATTTCCCTTCTGATGGCGAAGGGGGGATCAGCCGCACACTGATCCGCCGTCCGTCGGTGGACAGGGTGCCCTGCCCGTCGTAACGCATCTGGAAACTCGGCCCAGCGAGCGTCATGCGATTGAAGGAGTAGGTACCGCGGCGACTGAGGTCGACGCGCCGACCGTCGAGTTCGGCGGTCCGAATGCCGGGTGCGACGAAATCGGCCCGCCTGGAAGTGCCGTCTGCGCTGGTCTCCTCCGCGATGGCGGACTCGCGGACCTCAAGGAAGAGGTCGTCGTTGCCGAGCTGCTTGAGGGTGTACACATGGCAGAGTTTGGCGAAGGACCGAGTCGGCTTCTCGAGAACCAGGCGCCTGCCTGCACACGTTCGAGAACGGCTTAGGTTCAGAACGGGCAATTCGACAGAGAGATGGAATCCTGGTGCGTTCTCGAGGCTGTCCACGGCGGCCTGGTATTCGATCGGATAGGCCTGGACGCGGTGGTCACTTGTCGCACGAAGGCTATCGTATCGGTAGCGCTCCTTGACCCGCGCGAGGAGACTATCGCTCCGGGCCGGGGTGGTGGGCAGGCGGTCTTCGAGCATCTCGGCGAGACCAGGACTGGTGGCGGCATCCGAAACCCGGGGTTTCCAGTCGACGTTGAAGAAATCGAGAAGCATCCCGAGGGCGGCGCCGGTCGGATAGACCCGATTTCGGGGCATGTCCCG
>VGXI01000119.1 GCA_016873475.1 bacterium
TGCTGGTGCCGGTCTTGATCTCCTCCCCGACTGTGTCGGCCTTGCCCCTGCTTCCGGATGGCAGCTTCGAAACCTGCGCACCGGACTGCCTGCCTTGCGATTGGGAATGCACGGCGAACAACGGGGCGGGTTGGATTATCAATCCTAGCACCGCTTACGGCTGGAATGTCGACGCCTTTGACGGCCGTTTCGTTGCCTGGCTCGGCGGCTTCTACGACGGAGCTCCCAACCAGAACAAGTTCTGCGAGACGATCGGGGTTGTCGGAGATTGCATCGCCTGGAGATGGATGGGTTGGGTGCCCGAAGGCCATGTCGGGAACATCGTGCGCGTGACCCTGGACGGGGAAGTCGTCTTTGAGAAGGAGATGCGGTATCCCGAGGACCACACCTACCCGGAGTGGCAGACCCTGATGATCAACAACGTCTACGACCACTGCTGCGAGCCGGAGTTCTGCATCGAGTTCATCCCGACCGACGGCGCAAACATGCTCGTCGACTACTTCGAGTGGTGGCAGGCGGCTTGCACGACGCCGGTCGAATCCACCAGTTTCTCGACGATCAAGGCCTACTACCGCTGAGCCTCGAGTGGCTCCGCCGCCCAAGTCACGAGGGGATCCCGCATTCGGGACCGCCGACTCGCCCCGCCAAGCCCCGATTGGCCCGCTTGCGCGGGCCGGGGCCCTGCCTGAATTGCTGCGCCTCGCGCGGTGCTCTATACTTGTTCCCGCCAGTCGCGCGCAGAGGGCTGCCCACAGGGGGAGCGTCCAGCTCGGCGGGACTCGCCGGGCGGGCGCACTGTCTCGGCGCGCAACTAGAGGAGGCGGTGAGCGTGCTACGACACTGGGCTTGCAGGCTGGCGATGCTAGTGCCGGTCCTGATCTCCTCTCCAACTGTGTCGGCCTTGCCCCTGCTTCCGGATGGCAGCTTCGAGGGGTGCTTTGGCTGCAACTGCGCCTGGGAGTGCACTGCCAATAACAACTTCGATTGGATCATCAATCCGAGCAACCCGAGCTATGGGTGGGATATCGATGCCTTCGATGGCGATTGGGTGGCCTGGCTCGGCGGCTTCTACGGCGGAGCCCCCAATCAGAACAAGTTCTGCGTGAACACTGTCAATGTGCTGGGCGAGTGCATCGTCTGGCGCTGGATGGGCTGGGTTCCCGAGGGGCACACTGGCAACCGCGTGCGAGTCACGATGAACGGCACCGTGGTCTTCGAGAAAGAGCTGCGCTACCCGGAGGACCATACCTATCCAAACTGGGGGATCCTTCAGACCGAGAACCTCCTGGAATGGGACTCGATCCCGGACGTCGAGTTCTGCATCGAGTTCATCCCGACCGACGGGGCGAACATGCTGGTCGACTACATCGAGTGGGTCCAGCACTGCACCACGGCAGTCGAGACCACCAGCTTCTCGACGATCAAGGCCTACTACCGCTGAGCCTCGAGCGGCCCCGCACGGGTAGGCCACGCGGGGATCCCGCATTCGGGACCGCCGACTCGCCCCGCCAAGCCCCGATTGACCCGCTTCCTGCTTCTTCCTATGCTCTGGCCGCGCCGCGCCTGGCTGGCCCGTCTGCGCCCAGGGTGGGGCTCGACTCAGGCGCGCGGCCAGGAAGGGAGGTTGACGGGTGCACATTCTCTTTCCCTATCTCGCCCGCTATCGCGCCGTGAACTGGACGCGCTACCACCACCTCTTCGGCCAGCTCGCGGCGATGGGCCACCGCATCACGGTGCTCCAGCCGCCGCCGGCCGCGATCGGCGAGACGAACTTCCAGGAGATCGAGGTCGAGCTGCCGCCGGCGATCGCCCTGCGGGACGTGGCGATGCCCGGCTGGTTCTGGGATCGCCGCTGGCCCCTGGACAAGCTCGTCAAGAAGGGCAGCTACGGGCTCGTCTGCCGCGACACCGTCGAGCGCATCGTGGCCGAGGAGGCGGTGGACGCGCTGATCGTCTACAACCTGCCGCAGGCGGGGCTGCTCGACATCGCGCCGCCGCGCGGGCGCAAGCTGGTGCGCGTCTTCGATCTCGCCGACGACTACGAGGCGATGCTCGCCAAGGAGCTGGGCCGGCTCGCCATCGGTCCGCTGCTCTGGCAGGGCCGGCGCACGCTGCGCGGCATGCTGGAGAGCGCCGACCTCGTGCTCAGCGTGAGCCACAGCCTGGCCGAGGACTACCCGGACCGGCGCATCGAGGTGCTGCCCAACGGCGTCGACTTCGCGCGCTTCGACGCCGTGCGCGCTGCCACGGAGGGGCGCGTGGGGAGCGCGGAGCCCGGCCGGCGCCTCGTGGTCGGCTATCTCGGCGCCTTCGAGTACTTCATCGACTTCCCGCTCATCCTGGACATCGCGGCCCGCATGCCCGAGACTCGCTTCCGGCTGATCGGCGCCGGGCGCGACTTCGAGGCCGTGCGCAGCGCCGCCGCCGAGCGCGGGCTCGACAACGTGGAACTTCCCGGCCCGGTGCCGTTTCACCGCGTGCCCGCCGAGATCGCGGCGATGGACATCTGCCTCAACCTCTTCGTGCCCATCCCGATCAGCCACAAGGCCAGCCCGATGAAGCTCTTCGAGTACCTGGCCATGGGCCGGCCCGTGCTGACGAGCGATCTCGAGGAGGTGCGGCGCTACGGCGTCGACTTCCTCGTCACCGTGAGGAGCGCCGACGAGGGCGCCGCCGCGCTCGCGCGCCTCGCGGCCGATCCGGCCGAGCGCGCGCGCCTGGCCGAGGCGGGCCGCGACTGGGTGCGCGCCGCCTGCGACTGGAAGGACATCGCGAACCGCCTGGTGGAGCTGATCGAACAGACCGCCGACCGCATGCACTGAGGCCGCGGCCTCATCGCCCAAGGAGAAACCGTGATCGGACGCCTGCTCATTCTCGTCCTGCTGGTGGCTCTCGCCGCCGTCGCCTGGAAGGCCCGGGGCTACCGCCAGAGCGCCCTCTCCGCCATGAACAAGGTGGAGGTGATCAGCGAGCGCTTCACCAAGAGCGACTTCTTCGAGGCCGAAAACCGCCAGTGGCTCGAGCGCGGCGAGCGGCCCGATGTGGTCTTCATGGGCGCCTCGATCACGAAGCGCTGGAACCCCGAAGGCAAGCTGGGCGACCTCAAGGTGGCCCAGCGCGGTGTGGGCGGCCAGTGGCCCAGCCACTACCTGCTCCGCTTCGCCAGCGACGTGCTGGACCTGAAGCCGCGCGCCGTGGTCATCAAGGCCTGCGCCATCACCTTCAGGCCCGGTGTCGACGACAAGGGCACGCGCCGCGCGCTGCTCGACATGTGCGCGCAGGCCGAGGCCGCGGGCGTGAAGCCCGTGCTCGCCACCTGCGTGCCCGTGCGCGAGGACGGCAACGCGGTCTATGGCTCGGACGGCAAGAAGCAGCCGAGCGGCATCAACGACCGCCTGCTGCCCTACAACGAGTGGCTGCGCCAGCTCGCCGCCGAGCACGGCTGGGGCCTGATCGACTTCTACAAGGCGATGGCCGACGAGAAGGGCTTCCTGCCCGCCGATCTCGCCGAGGACGACATCCACCCCAACGCGAAGGGCTACGAGGCGATGACCGCCGCGGCCCGAGCCGCGCTCGAGCCCCTGCTTGCGGCCAGCGGCAGCTAGGTGACCCGCGGGCCGATCCACGTCTGCCACGTGCAGACCACGCTGCGCGCGGGCGGGCTGGAGAACGGCGTCGTCAACATCGTCAACGGCCTGGATCCGGCGCGCTTCCGCTCGACGGTGCTCTGCCTGCACGACGCGGGCGCGCTCGCCGCGCGCATCGTCAACCCGACGGCGCAGGTAATCAACCTCGCCTACCCGGATCGGCTCGCGCCCGAGCTGCCCTTTCGGCTGGCGAAGCTCTTTCGCGAGCTGAAGCCGGACATCGTGCACTGCCGCAACTACACGCCGAACCTCTACGGCACGCTCGGCGCGCGACTCGCGCGCGTGCCGGCCGTGGTCAACGGCGAGCACGGCCTCGTCCAGACGGTCGGCTGGCGGGGAAAGCTGGTGAGCCGCACGCTCGCGCTCTTCGCCGACCGCGTGCTCTGCGTCTCGCCGGGTCTGCGCGACTACCTCGTGCAGACCCTGCACTACCCGCCCGCGCAGGTGCAGGTGATCGTGAACGGCGTTTCGCTCGAGCGCTTCGATTCGCTGCGCGTGGACCGCGCCGCCAAGCGCCGCGAGCTGGGCGTGCCCGAGGACGCCTGGCTGCTCGGCACGGTGGCGCGCTTCTTCCCCTTTAAGGACCATCCCGCCATGCTCGACCTGCTAGAGCGCGTGCCCGAGGTGGCGGGCCGGCCCGTGCACGCGGTGATCATCGGCGACGGCGAGGGCGCCGCGGCGTTTCGCGCCGAGGCCGAGCGGCGCGGGCTCAGCGCGCGCATGCACCTGCCGGGCTTCCGCAGCGATGTGGCCGAGTGCTACCCAACCTTCGACCTCTTCTGCCTCTTCTCCACCGGCAACGAGGGCACGAGCAACGCCATCCTCGAAGCGATGGCCGCGGGCGTGCCGATCGTGGCCACCGCGATCGAGGGCAACCGGCATCTCATTCGCAGCGGCGAGAACGGCGTGCTGGTGCCTCCCGCGGGCGAGGCCAAGCGCGCCGCCCTCGCGCGCGAGGTGCCGCGCCTGCTCGGCGACCCCGGCCTGCGCGCGCGCCTGGCCGAGACGGCCGGCCGCGAAGTGCGCGCGAAGTTCCGTCTCCAGCGCATGATCGACGACTACGCGGCGTTCTATGCCGGCCTCGCAAGCTAGGCTCGACCGCTTCGGGCTGGCCCAGCTCGGCGTCGTCTACCTCGTCTGGGGCAGCACCTACCTCGGCATCCGTCTCGCCGTGCGCGAGGGCGCGGGCTGGCCGCCCTTCGCGATGGCCGGGCTGCGCACGCTGGCGGCGGCGGCGATCCTGCTCGCCTGGGCGCGCCTGCGCGGCGAGCGCGTGCGCGTGAGCCGCGGCGAGCTGGCCCTGCTCGCGCCAACGGGCGCCCTGCTCTGGCTGGGCGGCAACGGCCTCGTCACCCTGGCCGAGCAGCGCGTGGACTCGGGGCTCGCGGCCCTGCTCGTGGCGGCGATGCCGATCTGGGCCGAGCTGATCGCCATCGCCCTCGATCGCCGCCTGCCCAAGTGGAAGACCATCGGCTCCGTGCTGATCGGCTTCGCGGGCGTGGCCGCGCTCTGCTGGCCGCTCCTGCGCGGCGGCACGCGGGCCGACGTGCTCGGCGTCGTCGCCCTGCTCGCCGCGCCGCTCTTCTGGGCGCTCGGCTCGATCTGGCTGCAGCGACGCCGGCCCGGACTCGGCGTGCTCGCCGTCTCCGGTTGGCAGCAGGGGCTGGGCGCGCTCTCGCTGCTCGCAATGTCCCTGGCCCTGCGCGAGCCGCAGCCCCAGCCCACCGGGGAAGCCTGGCTGGCCTGGGCCTACCTCGTGCTTTTCGGCTCGGTGCTCGCCTTCACCAGCTACATGAGCGCGATCCGCCGCCTGCCATATCGCGTGGTCGCCACTTACACCTATGCCAATCCGGTGATTGCCGTCTTCCTCGGCTGGCTGCTGCTCCGCGAATCCGTGACGGGCTGGACTTTGGCCGGCGCCCTGCTCGTCGTGGCCGGCGTGGCGGGGGTCTTCCAGAACCGGGACTAGGACCGCGCTGCCTCTTGGCCGCGCGCCGCGCCGCACCCGCAATCCCCGAGTCGAAATCCTGAATTCGGGTTTCCCCGCCGCAGGTGCTATACTCATTCCTGGTGTGAGAGTGGAAGGGAGGTCCCCATGTCTGCGCTGCGCCTGCGCGCGCTCCTCGCGCTCGTTCTCCTTGCCGCCGCCAGCGGAACCCAAGCCCAGAACTGCCAGGTCGACTTCGGGACGCTCGATTTCGGGGTCGAGCTGCTCGGCGAATTCGGCCTGCGCACCCTGACGGTGATCAACGGCGGCGCTACCAGCTTGCCGCTGGACGTCCCCGGTCAGCCCTGTCCCGAAGTGCCCGCCTTCACGGTGAGCCCCAGCGGGCACTTCGATGTCGCGTCCGGCGCGAGCCGCGTCTTCCAGGTGCGCTTCGCGCCGACACAGGCAGGTGGCCACGAGTGCCTGCTCGACCTGGGCACGAACGACTGCCCGCCGGTCGCGCTGCGCGGCTGGGGCCTCGCCTACACGCCGCCGGCGCCGGGCCAGATCGGCCTCTACCTCGACCTCCAGGCGCAGATCTGCCAAGGGCCGCTGGACGGCCCGAACCAGCTCGCGCAGGTGCGAGTGCCCGCCGTGCTGCCCGAGGGCGTCGAGAGCATCACGGCGGCCGAGTTCCGCATCGCCGGGCTGCCGACGAGCGGCTTTCCCCCGAACGGCATGTGGTCGGCGACCTGGAGCAGCTCGCTCGTGATCGGCGATCCGGTGGGCGGCATGGCGATCGCCTGGAGCACGCCGCAACCCGGGCCGATCGTGGAGATCGGCTACTTCATCTTCGTCACCAATCAGCAGGGCAATTGGATCGGCCCCGACCACCAGCTCTCGGTCGTGCCCTGGACGACCCTCGCCGTCGTGGACGCGGAGGGCGCCTACGACATCGCCGTCGGGGGCGGCGACTTCACCTTCAACTGCAGCGATCCGCCGAGCTGCGTCTGCTATGTGCCGACGCCGCCGCTCTGCGTGCTCCAGCCCAGCAGCCTCGACTTCGGCGTCGTCAATGTGGGCGCGGGCGCCCAGCAGAGCTTCACGATCTGGAACCAGGGCGAGGGCGTGCTCACCGGCATCGTGAGCGAGGACTGCCCCGACTTCTCGATCCTGTCCGGCGTGGGGCCCTTTGGCCTGGAGAGCGGCGAGAGCCGCACGGTGACCGTGCGCTTCGCCCCGGCGAGCGCGGGGCCGCAGACCTGCGTCATCGACCTGGGCACGGCGGACTGCCCGGAGATGGTCTGCAGCGGCACGGGCTACGCGCCGGAGCCGATCTGTCAGGTGACGCCGGCCAGCCTCGATTTCGGCGACCTCGCCGTGGGCAACGCGGCAAACCTTAGCTTCACCATCAAGAACATCGGCGCCGGGCTGCTCGTAGGCATCGTGAGCGAGGACTGCCCGGACTTCTGGATCACGGCCGGGGCCGGCCCCTTCTCCCTGTCGACGAACCAAACGCGCACGGTGACCGTGCGCTTCGCCCCCAGCGCGCCGGGCCCCCAGACCTGCGCGATCGCGCTGGGCACGGAGTACTGCAACGACGTGCCCTGCACGGGTTTCGCGCACGAGCCGGTCTACGGTTGCCAGCTCGTGCCGCCCGCGCTCGACTTCGGGGACATCGCCCTCGGCACGAGCTGGATGCTCTCGGCTTCCCTCAACAACACGGGCGACCTGACGCTCACCGGCACGGTCAGCCTCGACGATCTGCAGTTCGCGCTCACCGCCGGCGGCGGCCCCTACAGCCTGCCGCCCGGCAGCAGCCGTACGATCACCGTGCGCTACACGCCGCTGGACTACGGGCCGCATGCGGCGGCCGTGAGCACCGGCAATGCAACCTGCGGCGAGCTGCCCCTCGCTGGCCGCGCGCACGAGCCGGTGCCGGTCTGCGTGCTGAGTCCCCCGGCCCTCGACTTCGGCGAGGTAATGCTCGGCGACTACACGAACGGCAGCTTCAGCGTCGGCAACTTGGGCGATGGGCCCCTGGTCGGTGACATCACCCTCGTGAGCGAGCACTTCCATCTGATCGGCGGTGGTGGGCCCTTCACGCTCCAGCCCGGCAACTGGCGGCAAGTGACGGTGCGCTTCGATCCGCAGGCCTACGGCCCGCTGACAGCCACTGTGCTACTGGGCAGTGCGGCCTGCGCCGATCTGCCTCTCAGCGGCTTCGGGCGCAACCCGAGCGTCGGCAGCGACCACCTCGGCCTCTACCTGGACAGCGCCGGCACGGATTGCGCGGGCGACTTCCCGGTCGGTCTGCCTGACACCCTCTACGTGATCGCCACGGTGCCGAGCTTCGCCAGCCCGGGCATCACCGGCGCCGAGTTCCGGGTGGACGGTATCGCGGCCCTGGCCGTACACGCCGAGATCAACGAAGAGTGGTTCTACCCGCCGGAGAGTGGCAACCTGGTGTACGGCCTGCGCTTCGCCTTCGGCGCACCGGTGCCCGGCGAGCAGGTGCTGCTCGGGCGCCTCACCGTGATGGCCCTGGCGCCCCTGGGCGAGAACGTCGTGCTGACCGCGGCCCGCTCACTGGACGGCGAGCAGCTCCGCGTGAATGACGCAGCCGGCCTCGGCTGGGACGTCGGCGGTGGGCGCTGCACGCTCAACTGTACGAACCCGCAGCTCTGCGACTGCCTGGACTTCGAGAGCGGAGCTTGCCAGCTCTCGGATACGGAGCTGGACTTCGGCACCGCGCCCTACGGCAGCAGCGTCTACCGGGACCTCGACATCACCAACGTCGGCTTCGTGGCCTTCGCGGGCGACCTCCAGATCAGCGGTCCCTATTTCAGCCTGACGCAAGGCGCGGGGCCCTTCCTGCTCGAACCGGGCGAGACGCACCACGCACAAGCCCGCTTCCACCCGGGCAGCGCGGGCGTCTTCGAGGGGCTGATCACGACAGGCCTTGCCGACTGTCCAGAGATTCCCTGTCACGGCGTGGGCACGGGGGGCGGCGGCAGTCCATTCATGGGTCTCTACGCGGACTATTACGCAAGCGTCTGCTTCATGGACCAGGAGCCCTACGAGATCGCGACAGTGAAGGTCAGCGTCTTGCTGCCGGAGTGGCTACCGGCCATCACGGCGGCCGAGTTCGCCATCGAGAACCTGCCCTACTCGGGCGCGGATGGTCAGGTCAACGCCTACTGGAACACGAACCTGGTGATCGGGGATCCGCACACCGGCATCGCGCTGGCCTTCCAGCCCGCGCTGTCCGGCCCGATCGCCCAGCTCGGCGAGCTGGACTTCTACGAGATCAACGACGACTGGATCGGCGACCACTACATCATGCAAGTCACCGAGAGCGCGAGCGGCCATCTCGTGGTCGTCGGCACGGATTACGTGGAGTACTGGTGCAACGCGGGTCACTTCACCTTCAACTGCTGGGGCTGGTGCGACTGCACCTGGGCGACGCCCGTCCTGCTCAGCAACTTTGCGCTCGAGGACCTCGGCGGCGCAGCGCGCGTGAACTGGAGCTGCGAAAGCGGCGGCGACGCGGAGTTCCGCCTCGAGGGCGAGCGGGACGGCCTCTCCTGGCAGGTCGCCTGGCAGCGGACGGCCCCCGGCCAGTACGAAGCCGAGGACCACGCCGCGGCGCTCGCGATCGCGGGTGAGCTGCACTACCGCCTCTTCGGCCGGCTGCCGGGCGAGGAGTGGCAGCTCCTGCGCAGCGAGTCGCTGGCCGTGAGCGGCCGGCGTTTCACGACGCGGCTCGCGGCGGCGCACCCGAATCCCTTCAACCCGAGCGTGACGGTGCCCTTCTCGCTGGCGGCGGCGGGCCGGGCGCGCCTGGCGGTCTACGACGTGCCGGGCCGGCTCGTGCGCGAGCTCTTGAACGAGCAGCGCCCGGCGGGCGAGCATGCCGTCGTCTGGGACGGCCGCGATGAGAGCGGCCGCGCGGCGGGCACGGGGGTGTACTTCGTGCGGCTGGAGGCAGCGGGCCTCGCCGAGAGCCAGAAGCTGGTGCTGCTGCGCTAGGCGGCGGACACCAAGGGCGGTCATAACGAGGGGGAGGCTACGATGTCGAATCTGCGCACACGTGCGGTCCTGGCGCTCGCCATCCTGATCATCGCCGCCGGCGCCGCGCAGGCCCAGTCCTGCACAGTGGACTTCGAAAC
>VGXI01000120.1 GCA_016873475.1 bacterium
CGCCGGCCACCAGCACGCCGCCCAGGAGCAGCGAGGCCGCGAGACGCAGCCAGCGGATCCGCAAGCTCAGCAACCCCTGCGCCATGAGCAGCAGCAGCAGCGGCCAGAGCATGCTCACGTAGCGGACGTTATACACCTTGAAGTTTCTCAGGGCAAGGAAGCTGGCGAGTCCGAGCGCGACGATGACGACAATCGCCAGCTCGAGGCGGCGGCGGGGCGAAACCCCCAAGAAACCGGCCACCAGGAGCCCCGCGAAGACGATCCCGGCCAGGGCGAGCGCCGGCAGATGGGCGCGCGCCGCCGCTCCCGCCCCGTGATGCAGTTCCTCGAGACTCGGCCCGTAGCTGTAGCCGGCCAGCAGTGTGAAGACCGTGTACGGCAGGGCGAGTGGCGTGAAGGTCGTCTCCCCGCGCAGCGGCGCTTCATCCCAGGCCGGCGCGGGGGTGACGAGGCGCTGGGGCGCCATCTGCTCGATGAAGCTCAGCAACCAGGGCAGGCTCAGCACGAGGACCAGGCCCGCGGCCGCGAGGAGCCGGCCGAGGACGCGCCGGCGCGCCGGGCCAGCGCCGGCGCCGACGATAAGCGCCAGACCCAGGCCCAGCAGGAAGAGCAGGAAGCTCAGGTTGGCGAGCAGCCCGAGCCAGGCGCAGAGCACGAGGGCGAGGAAGGCCCCCCGGCGCGGCCCGCCCTCCGCACGCCAGCCTTCGGCGGCCAGCAAGCAGGCCGGGGCGAGCAGGAGCACCAGGCTGTAGTTGCGCAGCTCCTGCCCGTACCAGACCGCGAAGGGACTCAGAGCCGCCAGGAGCCCGGCCAGGGCAGCGGCCGGCGGCCCGGCGACGCGGCGTACCCAGGCATGGACGAGCCAGACGCTGAGGGCGCCGGCCACGGCCGAGAGCAGGCGCAGCCACTCCCCCGGCAGGAGCGGCGCCAGCAGCGCGGCCAGGCCGCTGTAGAGGGGCCCGTGCAGGTCGGCGAAGAAGTGCCCGGCGTCGATCTCGCGCAGGTGCCGCACGGCCTTGACCGTGAAGATCTCGTCCACCCAGAAGCCCAGCGCCGTCAGCCGGTAGAGGCGCAGGAGCAGCGCCAGCCCGACGAGCGCGGGCAGCAGCCAAGGACTGGCGAGCCAGCCGCCGTTGCGAGGGTGTTTCATCGGCAATGCTAGTAGGCGCCTCGCCGGGCGATGATGGCAGGCAGGGTCCGCAGCAGGATCATCACGTCGAAGAGGAAGCCGCGCATCATCACGTACTCCATGTCCAGGCGCATCCATTCCTCGAAGCCGATGCTGCTCCGCCCCGACACCTGCCAAAGGCAGGTGATCCCCGGCTGCACTTCGAGCCGCCGGTAGTGCCACGGCTCGTAGAGCTCCACCTCGCTGGGGATCTGCGGCCGGGGCCCGACGATGCTCATGTCGCCCTTGAAGACGTTGAAGAGCTGAGGCAGCTCGTCCAGGCTGCTGCGCCGCAGGAAGCGCCCCAACGCAGTGATGCGGGGGTCGTTGCGGATCTTGAACATCGGCCCCTCGGCTTCGTTCAGGTAGCGGAACTCCTCCTTGAGCGCCTCGGCCTCGGCCACCATCGAGCGGAACTTGTAGCAGATGAAGTGGCGCCGATTGCGGCCGACGCGAATCTGGCGAAAGAAGATCGGCCCGTTGCTCTCGAGCTTGATGAGCACGGCCAAGGGGACCATCAAGGGCAGGAAGAGCAGGATGCCCAGCCCGCTCATCAGGAGGTCCAGCGCGCGCTTGCTGAGGCGGTAGTGCCAGGCGTCGCGGACCGGGTAGCTGAGCAGATCCCCGCCAGCAACCCTGGCCGGGCCCGGCGCGCTGTCCGGCCCCAGGGTGGTTTCGCGCTCGGGGGAATCGAGGAGAGTGCCCTTGGAAGCCATGCTTTCGACCTCGGATGTCCGACTGGGCTGCGGAACTGGTCAGCGACCGCCCTGCCCGACGCAACGGGAGCGCGGCAGCGCTGCATTCAGCGAGAGCGATAGCAAGCGGTCGATAGGGCCTCCAGGACGCTGGACTGGCCCTAGTCTAGCAGACCCCCGCTCCGGCTGTAAAGCGCCTCACCCCGAGAACGCGGCCCGAACCGCCGCGCAGACGCGCTCGACCATCGCCTCGCTGAGCTCGGCGTACATCGGCAGGCTGAGGATCTCGGCGGCCCCGCGCTCCGCCTCCGGGAACCGGCCGGCGCGGCCCAGGTGCTCGAAGGCCGGCTGTCGATGGACGGGCTGGGGGTAGTGGTAGCCGAAGCCGATCTCCCCTGCCTGGAGAGAGGCCGCGATGGCGGGGATCCGGGCACTGCGGATAACGAAAAGGTGATAAACGGGCTCATGTCCCGGCCGCTCCACCGGCAGACGCAGGTCGCCAACCCCGCTCAGGCGCTCCCGGTAGGCCGCCGCGACGCGCCGGCGCGCCGCATTCCAGGCGTCGAGGTGGGCCAGTTTCACGCGCAGGACGGCCGCCTGCAGGGCATCGAGCCGGCTGTTGGTACCCAGGCGCGCGTGGTGGTACTTGCGCGGGCTGCCGTGGTCGCCGATCTCGCGGACGGCCTGGGCGTGCGCGGCGCTTGCCGCCAGGACGGCGCCGCCGTCCCCGTAGGCGCCCAGATTCTTGCCGGGATAGAAGCTGAAGCCGGCCAGCGGCGCCAGCGATCCGCAGCGGCGACCCTTGTAGCGGGCGCCGTGCGCTTGGGCGGCATCCTCGATGACCACCAACCCGTGCCGTGCGGCAATGGCGAGTAACGGATCCATGTCGACGGGATCGCCATAGAGGTGCACCGGCATCAGGGCGCGCGTGCGCGGCGTGATCGCGGCCTCGACCTGGGCGATGTCGAGGTGGTAGCTGCTCGGATCCATGTCGACCAGGACCGGGGTCGCCCCCGCGAGGACGATCGCCTCCACCGTCGCGACGAAGGTGTTGGCGGCCGTGATCACCTCGTCGCCGGGCCCCAGCCCAGCCGCTCGACAGGCGAGTTCGAGGGCGTCCGTGCCGTTGGCGACGCCCACCGCATGAGCCGCGCCGCAGTAGGCCGCGAAGGCCGCCTCGAAGTCGCGCAGGGCTGGGCCCCCGATGAAGGCGCCGCGCTCCATGATGCCCGTCAGTTCGGGCAGGAGTTCCGCCTGGAGCTGCTGGTACTGCACCCGGAGATCGAGGAATGGCACCTGCATGGGTCCCCGTCAGCCTTCCGCGCTGGCGCCGATCGGCAACCAGCGGTTCTCGCAGGCGCCTGCGGCATTGTCATCTTCTTTGCGAAAGCAGCCTGGGTGCCAACCCGCTTGCCGGCCGTACCCCTGCCGCGTTGACGCGTCGCGAAGCGAATGATAGCGTAACACTTCCGGCCGGAAAGGAAAGACCCCATGCTCCGCGTGGCGATGGTCGCCTATACCTACTATGCCTCCGACCCGCGCGTGCGGCGCGAGGCCGAAGCCTTGGCGGAGCGCGGGGACGCCGTCGACGTCTTCTGCCTGCGCGCCCCCGGGGAGCCGGCCTGGGAGCGCTGCCGGGGCGTCCGCGTGCGCCACTTGCCGCTGGCCCGCTACCGGGGAGGCAAGCCCGTCCTCTACGTGGGCAGCTATTTCCTCTTCTTCCTGCTCGCCCTCGTCGCCGTCGGCGGCGCCCACCTGCGGCGACCCTACGCGCTCGTCCACGCCAACAACATGCCCGACTTCATGGCCTTCACCGGCCTCGTTCCCCGCCTCGGCGGCCGCCCCCTGATCCTGGACATCCACGACACGATGCCCGAGATCTACCAGGGCAAGTTCGGCGTCGGGCCGGGCCATCCGCTGATCCGCCTGCTCCGCTTGCAGGAGCGCTGGAGCGCTCGGCTGGCCAGCCGCGTTCTCACCTCGGAGCACACCAAGCGCGAGGCGCTGATCGCACACGGCCTGCCGGCGGCGAAGATCGCCGTGCTGCTCAATGTGCCGGACCCGCGGCTCTTCCCCCAGGGGCAGCCCCGGGCGGCGCGCCCACCCGCGGACGGCTTTCGCCTCGTCTTCCATGGCACGCTGGCGGAGCGGCTCGGCGTCGACCTCGCCCTGCGCGCCGTGGCCTTGCTCGGCGCGCGCATCCCGGGGCTCCGGCTCGACCTCATCGGGGACGGCGACCTGCGGCCGGCCCTCCTGGCGCTCCGCGATGAGCTCGGCCTGGACGGTCAGGTGCGCTTCAGCGACGGCATGGTGCCCGTCGAAGCCCTGCCCGCCCTGCTCGCCGAGGCCGACCTCGGCATCATTCCCACGCGGGAGGAGATCGGCACGCGCTACATGCTGCCGACCAAGCTGCTGGAGTATGCCGCGCTGGGCATTCCCGCCGTGGTGGCGCCGACGCATACGATCCGCTACTACTTCGACGAGTCGCAGGTGGCCTTCTTCACCCCCGGCAGCCCGGAGTCGCTCGCGGAGACCATCCTCGCGCTCTATCGTGACCCCGAGCGCCGTGCGCAGCTCGCCGCCGGCGCCGCCCGTTTCGGCGAGCGCTACGCCTGGGCGCAGCACAAGCAGGTCTACCTGGATCTGGTCGACGGCCTCTGCGCCGCCGGCAAGGAGTGAGCGATGTATCTCGAGTTCTTCGGCCTGCGCGAGAAGCCCTTCAACGTCACGCCCGACCCGCACTTCCTCTACATGTCGCCCAGCCACCAGGAGGCCTTCGCCAACCTCCTCTACGGCATCCGCGAGCGCAAGGGCTTCATCCTCGTCACCGGCGAAGTGGGCACCGGCAAGACCACGCTCCTGCACAACCTGCTCGCGAACCTGGACAGTGACATCCGCAGCGTCTTCGTCTACCACACGGGGCTGGACTTCGGCGATCTACTCGAGAGCATCCACCACGAGCTGGGCATCCCCATCGAGACGCGCACCCGCGCCGCGCTCCTGCAGAGCCTCAGCCGCTGCCTGATCGAGGAGTTGCGCGCTGGGCGCAATGTGGCGCTGATCATCGACGAAGCGCAGAACCTCTCGCCGGAGATCCTCGAGAACCTGCGTCTGCTCTCCAATCTCGAGACGGCCAAGGACAAGCTCCTGCAGATCATCCTCGTCGGACAGCCGGAACTGGACGAGAAAATGGACCTGCCTGGCTTGCGGCAGCTCAAGCAGCGGATCGCCGTGCACGGCGTGATCCATGCGCTCAGTCACGCCGAGAGCCGGGCCTACATCCGCCATCGACTCGCCGTCGCCGGGGCGGCCAACCAGGGCGCGGGCGTTCTCAGCGAGGAGGCGATCAGCCACATCGTGCACGCGGCGGGCGGCATCCCCCGCCAGCTCAATCTGCTCTGCGACAATGCGCTCCTCATCGCCTATGCCGACGGTTCGCGCGAGGTGCTCAGCGCTCACGCCCGCGAGGCGATCCGCGACCACGGGATCGCGACCCCCAGCCAGCGCCGCCGGCTCGAGGAGGGGCAAGCGGTCGTCGTCGCGGCCCCCGTTCCCGTCCGCGGCCTCGGCCGTCGCCGCCTCTTCAGCATCGGCGCCGCGGCCATCGCACTCGCCGCCGTGCTGTTCGTCGCCTACGCGCTCGGCACGCAGCGGGCCGCCCGCACGCAGCGGCCGAACGCCCTGCCCCGCGCGCTCGAGCGCGAGCTGGCCGCGCGAGACGCCCCGGTCGACCTGGCGCCGGTCCACGAGTCCCCAGCGCCCGCTCCTCCCCGCGGGGACAGGCAATCCCCCACCGGCGGCGGCCAGGAGAGCCCGTCCGCGCCCGGACCGGACAGCCTGGCCCGCGCGGGGGCCGGAGCGGCGGCTGCGCGCGCCGTGGCGGCGCGGCCGGAAGCCGCGCCCGCCGCCGCCGATCACGCCTCCCCCTCCGACTGGGCCGCGCAGCGCCCTGGGCCGGATGAGGCGGTGCAGCGCCCCCCGGCAGCGGTCGCGGCGGCGGTCGAGGCCCCGCGGCCCGCGAGCGCCGCGCCAGCGGCCTCCGGGGCGGTGGACACGGCGCGCACCCGCCCGGATCAGCGCGGCGTCTGGATCCCGCTCGAGCCCGGCGAGCCGGGGCGTCCCGAAGAGGCGCCCGCCGAACCCGTCGGCTCGCCGCCCGCAGGCGCCGCCAGCGCCCTCCCGCGCGGCGCGAGCCTGCGCGAGGAGTTCTGGCGCGCGGGCAACCTGGTCGATCTGCAGGACGTCCTGGACCGCACGCCGCGGCTCACCTACACTGTCGCGCCGGGCGACAACTTCACCGGGCTCGTGCACGCGGCGACGGGCCGCCGCGACATGCTCGTGCTGGAATTGGTCAAGCGCATGAATCCGCAGATCGCGAACTTCGACCTCATCCAAGCCGGGCGCACGCTGATCCTGCCGGATCTGCGCGAGTCGGCAGCGAGCGCCCCGGCCGCGCCGGCTGACTCGGCGGCTGCGGCGCTCCCGAGTCCCTGAGGCAGGAGGCCTCCCGCGTGAGCAAGACCTTCAAGGCACTCCAGAGGGCGGCCGAGGAACAGGCCCGCCGCCTGCGTCGCGAGAGCGAGCCCGGGCAGCCGCCCCCAGCGGGCAGCACTCCCCCGAACGCCGCCGCGGCGCGCCGGATCGCGCTGGCGGGATCAGCGAGCCCGCCAGCGACGCCGGGGCCCCGCACGAGCGCGGACGGCGTGTTGCGCAGCGAGGTCGACCTCGCGCTCCGCGAACTGCTCGAGGCGAGTTTCCGCCCCGCCTGCCCTCACTTGCGCATCGGCGAGGACGGCTGGGTCCACGGCGCGCTCGACCGCGATGCCTTGCGCGCGCTGCGTCGCCGGGCGGCTCTCCTGCACTGCCTCGTGAAGGATCCGGAGACGAGCTTCTGGTTCTGGGGATCCGCGCGCGAAGCCGAGGCGCTGGCCAGGTCCACGGGCTACCTGCTCGACCCCGTCGACTGACTGGCCCAGGGCAGCGCCGGCAGCGGCTTTCCTTCGCGGTAGGCCACGAGCTCCGAGGTGAAGGCCCCCACCGGCGCCCGGGCCTTCAACTTGACCGGAAGCCGCCGGGCATCGTCGCTCAGGTAGATGAGCATGCGGCCCTCCGACTTGAAGAGCCCCTGGCTCTGCAGGGTGGGCTCGAGCACGAGGCAATCGTAGCTGCCCAGGCGAGTCTCCACGCGCTCGCGGCCCGTGACCGCAACGCGCAGGGGATAGCTCTTCTTGCCGTCGTGGACCGGGATGTGGAGCACCATCCCTTCGCGCAGGGCGAAGGCGCGCACGTAGAAGAGCGCGCTGAGGATGTCCTGGCTGCCCGGCAGGAGCTCGCTCTCGGTCCCGTCGGCGTAGCGCGCCACGCCTTCCGCGTGCAGGTACTCGGCGTCGAAATCGGCCTTGTAGTCCCCCTCGCGCAGCTGCTTGCGGAAGCGCAGACTGTGGAGCGACTCGAGATCGAAGAGCGAGCTGATCTCGTCGCGCACCTTGTAGACAGTGTCGATCCACTGGGCGCTGCGCGCCCGGGACATCAGCTCGAGCACCGGGCGCTCGCGGTGGCGCTGCACCTCCCGCGTCTCCAGGCGAGCGCGGCCCACGCTCACCACGCCGTACTGGATCTCGTAGTCGAGGACCTCCCCGGTGCCGAAGGGCAGCGCGGCCGGCACGAGCGCGCCGACGCTGCCGTCCGGGTACTGCACGCGTCCGCGCGGCGGCAGCGTCGAATCGGCGGCGGCCTCCTGCGCGCCGGCCGCGCCGGCCCGGAGCGCGAGCAGGAGGGCCAGCGCGGCCAGGCGGAGCGGTCGCACGCGGGGCCTAGTCACGATCCTCCTCGCCGCGGATGAGGCCGCGGGCGATGCCGTAGTGCAGGGCGTGCTTCAGCCCCACCTGCAGGGATGAGAGCAGGCAGAGCAGGATGCCGTGCGGACCGTCGCGCCAGCCTCCTTGCCAAATGGCCATTCGCAGGAAGCGCGCCGGCGGCCGCAGGAGCGCGCGGTGGAGGCCGGCGCGCCGCCCGTCCCGCGCCAGCTGCCGGGCGCCCGCCCGCGCGTAGCGCAGCAGGCGTTCGAGGTAGTCGTCAATGTCGTGGTAGCTCTCGTGTTCCAGCGCAGCGCGGAGGCGGCCGTGCCCCGCTGCACAGCGCAGCTCCTCGTGCACCAGGGCCTCCCCATAGCGCCCGGCGTCGCGTTCGAGCAGGCGCAGGACGCCGTCGCGATCCCAGCCGGCGTGGCGGATCTCGCGGCCGAGAAAGCGGCTGCGCCGGGGAATCCAGTAGGCGCGCTCGGCCGGTGCCGCGAGCACGGCGTCGATCTCGGCGCGCAGCGCCGCTGTCACGCGCTCGTCCGCGTCCAGGATCAGCACCCAGCCCGGCTCGAGCTGTTCCAGCCCCCAGTTCTTCTGATCCGCCGGCGAGCGGTAGGCGCGCTGCCGGAACTCGGCGCCAGCCGCCCGCGCGATGCGCTCCGTGCCATCCGTCGAGAAGGAGTCGACGACGAGGACGCGCCGCGCCCAACCCGCCACCGAGGCGAGGCAGGCCGGCAGATTGCGCTCTTCGTTGAAGGTCGTGACGAGAACCTGCGGTCCGCTCACGGCCCACCCGGCTCCGCGTGCATGGCGGCGAGCCTTGCAGACACCTCCGTGGGCGTCAAGCCGTTCATGCAGGGGTGGCCGGCGACGGGGCAGCGCGTGAGCCCGCAGGGGCTGCAGGCGAGCTCCCGCCGCAGCCAGGGGTGGCGCGCGTCGAGCACCGACCAGATCTGCGGATCGCTCGGGCCGAAGAGCGCGAGACTCGGCGTGCCGAGCGCGACGGCGACGTGGCGCGCCCCGGAGTCGCCGCTGAGCAGGAGATCGGCGTGGCGGATGGCCGCCACCATCGTCGCGATCGCCGGGGTGGCGAGCACGGTGGCGCCGCTCCCGGCCGCGATCTCCGCCAGGAGCGCCGCCTCCGCGGGCGCGCCCATCAGCGCCACGCGCCAGCCGGCGGCGCGCCGGTCGCGAACGAGAGCCGCATAGTGCGCGGCCGGCCACTGCTTCGCGCTCCAGGTGGCGCCCGGCGCGACGAGCAGGCAGGGGCCGGGTCCCGCCGGCAGGGGATCGGGCGCCCCCGGCGGCGGCGAGGGCAGACGCAGGCTGAGATCCCCCGGCGCGATCCCCAGACTCTCGACGAGCAGGAAGTGGTTGATCGGCGCGTAGGGCCGCCCGCGCGCGGCGGGCCAGCCGCGCTCCGCCTTCAGCGTGTAGAAGTAGTGCCGGTGCCGCACGCGGTAGCCGTGGCGGCGCGGCGCACCCGAGAAGAGCGTGAAGAGGGCCGAGGTGCCGCTCCCCTGGAGATCGAGCAGCAGGTCGTAGCGCTCGCGGCGCAGGCGCAGCGCCCAGCGCAGATCGCTCAGCCAGCGCGGCCGCGCGCGCCGCGGATAGGCGAGCAAGCGGTCGATGTCCGGGCTCCCCGCGAGCAGCGGGGCCAGGGGCGCATCGACGAGGTAGTCGATGCGGGCGTGCGGGTAGCGCCGGCGAAGCGCGGCCAGCAGCGGCGTCGCGAGGAGGACGTCCCCCAGCGCCCGGAAGCGCAGGACGAGGATACGCCTCACGTCCGCTCCAGCAGGTCCGTCAGGCGCGCGCAGGCCGCCTCGGGGCCGATCGTGGCGAGGTCGATGCCGCTGCGATCGCGCCGGCCGTCCGCGCTCGCGGCGAGCAGCTCCGCGTGGGGCCGATCGCCGTAGGGAAACCAGATCCGCGGATCGCTGGGACCGAAGAGCCCGAGTGTCGGCACACCGAGCGCGATCGCGACGTGGAGGATGCCGCCGTCCGCGCTGACGAGGCCGCGGCAGGCGGCGAGCAGACCCCC
>VGXI01000121.1 GCA_016873475.1 bacterium
CCCCCTCGGCATCGAGCTGCAGCAGCCGCCGAAGCCGACGATGCAGAGCCTTGCCGCGGGTGTCCGTCACTCGCCCGAGCAGATCTGCATCCCCTTCAAGGCGAACCTGGGCGACCAGATCGCGGCCCTCGAAAGCGGCGTCGATCTGCTCGTCTCCGTGCAGGGCGCCTGGAGCTGCCGCTTCGGCTACTACGGCCGCCTGCAGCACGCCATCCTGCGCGACCTCGGCTACCGGTTCGAGACCCTCGTGCTCGACGGCTCGCGCGAGAACATCGCCCAGGTCACGCGCATCATCAAGGCGGCGAACGGCGTGCGCTCCACGGCCGCAGCGGCGAAGATCTTCGTCGACGCCTTCCGCATCGCCTACAAGAAGGGCAAGCTCCTGGCCCGGGCGCAGGACGAGGCGCGCCGCCTCAGGCCGCTGGCGCTCCAGACCGGCGCCGTGGAGAGGGTCTTCGCGCGCCTCGTGGCCCAGATCGACGAGGCGGAATCCCACGCCAGCCTCGACCGCGTGGGCCGCGCGATCGATCCTGCCTTCGCGGAAATCCCGGTCGAGCGGGAGCGGCCCGTCGTGCGCCTCATGATTCTCGGCGAGGTCTACATCGTGCTCGAGCCCCTGGCCAACATGCAGGCCGAGCGGCGGCTGGGCGAGCTGGGCGCCTGGGTAGATACTTTCGTCAACGAGCACCGCTGGGTGATCCACCCCTTCCGGCTCGGTGTCTACGGGCGCTACCAGGAGCGGCACGCGCAGCGCCTGGCGACGCCCTACCTCAAGCACAAGCTGGGCGGCGAGGACAAGAACACGCTCGGCTTCACGATCATCGCGGCCAGGCGCGGCTTCGACGGGGTCGTGCACTTCAAGCCCTTCACCTGCATGAGCGAGGGCGTGGCCAAGCACATCCTCTACGCGGTGTCGCGAGACCACGGCATTCCCTTCGTCAGCTTCACGGTGGACGAGCACAGCGCGGAGGCGGGCTTCGTCACCCGCTTGGAGGCCTTCACCGACATGCTGCACCAGCAGCGGGAGCGCGGCAGCGCCGCCCTTGCCGCCGCCGGCTAGCGAGGAGACGGCATGGACATCCATCTCGGCATCGACGTCGGCTCCATCTCGAGCTGCTTCGCGGCGCTCGGCGCGGATGGCGCCGTGCTGCACACCGACTACCTGCGCACGCAGGGCGATCCGCGGCGCGCGGTCGGCGAGGGACTGGCCAGCTTGCGCGCGCGGCTGGGCGAGGGGCTCACCGTGCGCAGCGCGGGCACGACGGGCTCGGCGCGCCGCTTCGTCGGCATCCTCGTCGGCGCGGACCTGGTCAAGAACGAGATCATCGCCCACGCGACGGGGGCGATCCACTTCTACCCGGACGTCCGCACCGTGCTCGAGATCGGCGGCCAGGACTCCAAGCTGATCTCGATTCGCGACGGCATCGTCGTCGACTTCGCGATGAACACCGTCTGCGCGGCCGGCACGGGCTCCTTCCTCGACCAGCAGGCGAACCGCCTCGGCATTCCGATCGCCGAGTTCGGCGCCTACGCCCTGCGCGCCCGCCACCGCGTCAAGATCGCCTCCAAGTGCACGGTCTTCGCCGAGCGCGACCCCATCCACAAAGCCCAGCTCGGCGCGGCGCGCGAGGACATCATCGCCGGGCTCTGCGAGGGGATTGTGCGCAACTACCTGAGCAACGTGGGCAAGGGCAAGCGCGTCCAGGAGCGCGTGGTCTTCCAGGGCGGCGTGGCAAGCAACCAGGGCGTGGTCGCCGCCTTTGGCCGCGAGCTGGGCCTGCCGATCACGATCTCGGAGCACTGCGGGACGATGGGCGCCATCGGCGCCGCGCTGCTCGCGCGGCGGCATGCTGAGCGCACGGGTCTCAGCTCGCGCTTCCTCGGCTTCGATCTGGAGCAACGCGCCTTCAAGTCGCGCATCTTCGAGTGCGAGCACTGCGCGAATCTCTGCGAAGTGGTCGAGCTGAAGCGTGACGGCGTGGTCGTCGACCGCTACGGGCACCGCTGCGAGCGCTGGGATCTGGACGGCCTCGCCGCGGCGACGGCCGCACCGCCCTGTGCGCGTCAGCGCGCCTGCCCGACGGGAACGGGCGCCTCGGCCTAGGCGACATCCCGCTGAGGCCCCCGGCCAGCGCGATGGGCGGGGTGAGGAGCAGGCCCAGGTTGTCCCCGAGCTCCGCGACCAGCAGGGGCGCCACGGCAAGGCCGATTCCAGCGGGATTTGCCGTCGCTGCACCATTTACCGGCTAGGCGACTGTGGGGTATACTTCTGGCATCCGTCCCCACCGGATCTACACACGATGGAGGCCGCTATGCGCGCACCGCGAATCACCCCTGCGCTGCAGGCCCTGCTGCCCCTCGCCTCGTTTGCCCTGATCTTCAGCGTCGCCAGCTGCTCGGACGGCACTGCCCCCAAGGGCGGCGCCGATTCCGGCGAGCTGGCGATCGGCGGCAGCTACGACGCCGACGACGGTCAGTTCGTGCTCGGCGTCACGGACACGCTGCCCGGCAACCCGCTGCTCGTCGAGCTGATCGGCAGCGAACTGGTCACCGATCCGGAGACGGAGCAGCTCTCGCTCCGGGTCGCCCTGCGCAACCTGGGCGACGACATCCACCCGCCCGTGATGCTCTGGCTGAGCGAGTTCCAGCCCGCCGCCGTCTACGTGCTCAACCCCGATGCCGTGCGGATGGCCGAGGGGCCCGACGACCTCCTGCCGCCGGCCTACGGCTTCGACTACTCGGCGCTCTTCGGCGAAGATGGCGTGCTGAGTGCGGGCGAGACCTCGCAGGCGAAGCTCTGGCTCTTCCATGATCCCGGCCTCGGCTCCTTCGCCTTCCACGCGCGGCTCGAGGCCGGCCTCGTCCCCGGACTGCCGCGCATCGCCGGACGCGTCTGGGAGGACTACAACGGCAACGGCGTGCTGGAGGCCGGCGAGCCGGGCTGGCCGGGCGCGCCAATCGTGGTCGCGACGCCGGAGGGCGAGTTGATCTCCGTCTTCAGCGGGCCGCAGGGCCGCTACAGCGTCCCTGCACTGACGGCGGGGCTCTATCGGCTGGAATGCGACTTCAGCGAATTCGGCATGATCCCGCCCTTCTTCACCACGCCCAATCCGCTGAACGTGCTGATCGCGCCCGGACCGGACGGCGAGTTGCAGAGCTATCTGCATGCCCATTTCGGGATCCGCTGGGGCGACGACCCGCCGCCCGGCCCGCCGCCGGTGGTCTTCACCGAGGCGCCGCCGGAGTCTCTGCACTTCGGGCACTGGAGCTACATCGAGGGCGGCGTCGAGGGCGACCGGCTCGATCTCCGCGTGGGCTTCAGCGGCTGCCAGCCGGAGCAGCCCTGGACCTGCTACATCAGTGGCGGCTTCATGGAGTCTTACCCCGTGCAGGTGCGCGCGGTGCTCGTCCATGAGGTGGAGGAGGAGTGCGACGCGACCTTCGAGGAGACCCTCCACTTCGACCTCTGGCCGCTGAAGCGAGCCTACGTGGAGGCCTACGGACCGAACCAGATGCTCCTTATTGACCTCATCGACTTCAGCGGCGCCGTGCACCAGATCGAGTACTGGATCGAGATGCCGGACTCCACCTGGGTCGATCCCGGGGAAGACGGGAGCCACGACTAGGGCCGCGCAGCGATACGCAGCGAAGGGCCGCCGGGGTTCGCGATCCGGCGGCCCTTTCCTTTCGTGGAATCCTGCCCAGACCGTCGGGTGGTGACCGCTGCGGACACCTACCTCTCCCGTACAGAACCCCGTACGCGCCAAGAGCGGCTGTCCGGCTCGCGGCCGAGCTGCGTCGCCATCGCCGCGCCCGCGGCGACGAGCCGCTCGAGATCCACGCCCGTCGCGTAGCCCATGCGCTCCAGCATGTAGACGAGGTCCTCGGTGGCCAGATTGCCTGCCGCGCCCGGCGCGTAGGGGCAGCCGCCGAGGCCGGCCGCGGCGGCGTCGAAGCTGCGCAGGCCCAGATCGAGCCCCGCGAGCACGTTGGCCAGCGCCGTGCCGTAGGTGTTGTGCAGGTGCAGGGCGAGCCGCGCGGCCGGCACGCGCGCGACGAGGTGCCCCACCGTCTCGCGGATCTCCCGCGGCGTCGCGGCGCCCAGCGTGTCGCTCACACCCACCTCGTCCGCGCCCAGTTCGAGCAGGCGCTCGACCAGAGGGCGGACCCGTTCCTTGGGGACGTCCCCTTCGTAGGGACAGACGAAGCTCATCCCCACGTAGCCGCGCACGCCGAGCCCCGCCACCTTCGCGCGCGCGATCAGGTCGGCGCAAACGGCGAGGCTCTGGGCGATCCCCATCCGCACGTTGCGCTGCGCGAAGGTCTCGCTGGCCGCCGTGAAGACAGCGATGCGCCGCACGCCGGCGGCCAGCGCGCGATCCAGGCCGCGCGCGTTGGGCACGAGCGCCGAGTAGCGCACGCCATCGTCCTTGGGCCCCGCCGGAAAGAGCGCGTCGGCGTCGGCGAGCTGGGGAATCGCCCGGGGGTGGACGAAGCTGCTCGCCTCGATCTCGTTGAGCCCCGCGTCCGCGAGGGCGGCGATGAAGCGCAGCTTCGCGGCTGTCGGCACGCTGCGCGGCTCGTTCTGGAGACCGTCGCGGGGCCCGACCTCGAGGATGCGCACCCGCTCAGGCATGCGCGGCCGCGGCGAGCGCCGCGGCCTCCTCCTCCAGCTCCACGAGCACGGCGCCCAGCTCCACCAGCTCGCCGACCTCGCAAGCCACCTTGCGCACGCGGCCCGCGTGGGGGAGCGAGAGCGTGAGCTCCATCTTCATCGACTCCATGATGACCAGCGGCTCGTGGGCCTTGAAGCGCTTGCCGGCGGTGGCAAGGACTCTCAGCACGGCCCCCGGCATCGGCGCCGTCAGCACCTCGCTGCGCGGTGCGCCCGCCTCGGCGCTGGCGCGCTGCGGCGTGTCGTGGACGATCTCCACCGCGTGCACGCGCCCGGCCAGCCAGAGCTGGAGCTGGTCCCCCTCGCGGTGGCAGAAGAAGGGCTGCACGCGCCCGCCGACGCGCAGCCAGCCCTCGCCCGTGCCGAGCAGCTCCAGCTCCACGGGCTGTCGCTTGCCGTCGATGACCGCATAGTGGCTCACGCCGTGCTTCTGATCGGCGCGCTCGAGCGAGACGCTGGTCGCATCGCCCCCGGCCGCGGGCCGGAGCTTGATCGTCGCCATCAGCTGTTCCTCCAGCGCTGGCCGCTCTTCCAGGGTCCGCCCGCCGCGGCCGCCGTGGCGAGGGTCTTCGGTTCGCCGGCGGGCGCGGCCGCCGCCAGACCAGCCGCGATCGCCACCGCGGCCTCCAGGCGCGCGGGTGCCTTCAGGTCGATCGCGTGTTCATCGAGGAAGTGCGTGTGCAGCTCTCCCGCCGCGAATGCCGGATGTTCGACGACACGGCCGAGGAACTCGATGTTCGTGCTCACGCCGAGCACCGCGAAACGCCGCAGGGCCCAGGCCATGCGCTGCCGCGCCTGCTCGCGGTCCTCTCCCCAGACCACGAGCTTGGCCAGCATCGGGTCGTAGTGGACGGAGACCTCCGAGCCGCGCCGCACGCCGACGTCCACGCGCACGTGCGCGCCGCGCGGCGTCGAGAACTGCACGAGGCGGCCCGTGGAGGGCAGGAAGGAGCGCGCCGGGTCCTCGGCGTAGAGGCGGCACTCGATTGCATGTCCGCGCTGCCGAAGCTCCTCTTGAGCGAAGGGCAGCGGCTCGCCGGCCGCGACGAGGATCTGCGCGCGCACGAGGTCGAGGCCGAGCACCAGTTCGGTCACCGGGTGCTCCACCTGCAGGCGCGTGTTGACCTCGAGGAAGTAGAACTTCCCGTCCGGCGCGAGCATGAACTCCACGGTGCCCGCGCCCTCGTAGTTCAGCGCCCGCGCCGCGGCGAGCGCCGCCTTGCCCATCGCCGTGCGCAGCGCGGGTGTGAGGGCGGGCGAGGGCGACTCCTCGATGATCTTCTGGTAGCGCCGCTGGATCGAGCACTCGCGCTCGAAGAGCTGCACGCAGTTGCCATGCTTGTCGCCGAAGATCTGGAACTCGACGTGGCGCGGTCGGTCGATGTACTTCTCGACGAAGATCCGAGCGTCCCCGAATGCTTTCTCTGCCTCGCGCGCCGCGGCGGCCTGCGCCTCGGCGAGTCCGGCCTCATTGCGCACGATGCGCATGCCCTTGCCGCCGCCGCCCGCCGCCGCCTTGAGCAGCACCGGGTAGCCGATCTTCGCGGCGGCCTTGGTCAGCGCAGCGGCGTCCGTGGTGTCGCCCTTCCAGCCCGGCACCACGGGGACGCCCGCCTCGGTCATCAGGGCCTTGGCGCGGATCTTGTCGCCCATCGCCTCGATCACTTCGGGTTGCGGGCCGATGAAAACGAGCCCCGCCTCGCGGCAGGCCCGCGCGAAGCTCGCGTTCTCGGAGAGGAAACCGTAGCCCGGGTGCACGGCGTCGGCACCCGCCTTCCTCGCGATCCCGATCAGCTTGGCCTGGTTCAGGTAGGTCTCGGCCGGCGCCGTGCCCGCGAGCGGCACGGCCTCGTCGGCGCGCATCACGTGCAGGGCCTTGCGGTCGGCGTCCGAGTAGACCGCGAGCGCGGCGATGCCCATCTCCTGCAAGGTCTGCGAGACGCGCACGGCGATCTCGCCGCGGTTGGCGATCAGGACCTTCTTGAACATCAGCGGTCCTCCTGCCACTTCGGCGGGCGCTTCGCCAGGAAGGCTGCCAGGCCTTCCTGGCCTTCAGTGGAGACGCGGATCTCGGCGATGCGGCGCTGCGTCTCCTCGCGGAGGCGCGCCGGGGCGCCGGCCACGGCGTCGTAGAGCGATTTGCAGGCGGCCAGCGCGGCCGGACCGTTCTTCGCAAGCTGCGCGCAGAGCGCGCTGAGGGCGGCGTCGAGCGCCGCCTCGTCGGGATAGACCTCGGCGAGCAAGCCCACGCGCAGTGCGGTGGCGGCATCGAAGCGCTCGGCGCTGAGCGAGTAGCGTCGCGCGGCGCCCGGCCCGATGCGCTGGATGAGATAGGGGCTGATCATCGCCGGCACGAGGCCGAGCTTCACTTCGCTGAGGCAGAAGCTCGCGCGCTCCGTGCCGAGCGCGATGTCGCAGGCGGCCACCAGCCCGACGCCGCCGCCGAAGGCCGCGCCCTGCACGCGGGCGACGACCGGCTGCGGCGCGCCGTGGATGGCCTCGAGCATGTCGCCGAGCAGGCCCGCGTCGGCGAGGTTCTCGGCCTCGGAGTAGCCCGCCACGCGCTGCATCCAGCCGAGGTCGGCGCCGGCCGAGAAGCTCTTGCCCGCCGCGGCGAGCACGATGACGCGCACGCCGACGTCGGCGGCGAGGGCGCGGAAGCGCGCCGTCAGCGCTCGCATCAGGCCGTCGTCGAAGGCGTTGTGCTGCTCGGGGCGGTCCAGCGTGACCGTCGCCACGCCGTCCGCGATGCGCCAGCTCAGGGCTTCGCTCATGTCGCTACATCCTGAACACGCCGTGCGTGCGGGGCGGGAAGGGTGCATTGAGCGCCGCCGCGATGCCCAGCCCCAGCACCATGCGCGTGTCCACGGGGTCGATGACGCCGTCGTCCCACAGGCGCGCCGTGCTGTAGTAGGCGCTGCCCTCGGTCTCGTACTTGGCCAGGATGGGCGCTCTGAAGGCCTCGGCGGCGTCGGGCGCGAGCGCCGGCTTGCCCGCTGCCGCGAGCTGGTCCTGCTTCACGGTGAGCAGCACGTTGGCCGCCTGCTCCCCCCCCATCACCGAGATGCGCGCGTTCGGCCACATCCAGAGTTGGCGCGGCCCGTAGGCGCGGCCGCACATGCCGTAGTTGCCGGCGCCGAAGCTGCCGCCGATGATCACCGTGAACTTGGGCACGGCGGCGTTGGAGACGGCCGCCACCATCTTGGCGCCGTCCTTGGCGATGCCGCCCGCCTCGTACTGCCGGCCCACCATGAAGCCGGTGATGTTCTGGAGGAACACCAGCGGCACGCCGCGCTGGCTGCACAGCTCGATGAAGTGCGTCGCCTTGAGCGCGCTCTCGGAGAAGAGCACGCCGTTGTTGGCGACCACGCCGATCGGGTAACCCCAGAGGTGCGCGAAGCCGGTCACCACGGTGGTGCCGTACAGCGCCTTGAACTCGTGGAAGCGGCTGCCGTCGACGAGGCGGGCGACGATCTCGCGCACGTCGTAGGGGCGGCGCACGTCCTGCTGCACGATGCCGTAGATCTCGGCCGGGTCGTAGTGCGGCTCGGCGACGGGCAGCGTGGCCAGCTCGTGGCGGTGCGCGCGGCCCAGGTGCGCGACGATGTTGCGCGTGATCGCGAGGGCGTCCTCGTCGCTGGCGGCGTAGTGGTCGGTCACGCCGGACTGGCGGCAGTGCACGTCGGCGCCGCCGAGCTCCTCGGCCGTGACCTCCTCGCCCGTGGCCGCCTTCACGAGCGGCGGCCCGCCGAGGAAGATCGTCCCCTGCTCCTTGACGATCACCGTCTCGTCGCTCATCGCGGGCACGTAGGCGCCGCCCGCCGTGCAGGAGCCGAGCACGACGGCGATCTGCGCCGCGCCCTGCGCGGAGAGCCGCGCCTGGTTGTAGAAGATGCGGCCGAAGTGCTCGCGGTCGGGGAAGACCTCGTCCTGCATGGGCAGGAAGGCGCCGCCCGAATCCACCAGGTAGATGCAGGGCAGGTTGTTCTCGGCGGCGATCTCCTGCGCGCGCAGGTGCTTCTTCACGGTGATCGGGAAGTAGGTGCCGCCCTTGACCGTGGCGTCGTTGGCGACGATCACGCACTCGCGCCCCGACACGCGCCCGATGCCGGTGACGATGCCCGCGCCCGGCGCGGCGTCGTCGTAGAGGCCGCCCGCGGCGAGGGCGCTGAATTCGAGGAAGGGCGTGTCCGGGTCGACGAGCTTCTCGATGCGGTCGCGCACGAAGAGCTTGCCGCGACCGCGGTGGCGCTCGACCAGCTCGGGGCCGCCGCCCTGCTTCACGCGCTCGAGGCGCGCGCGCAGGTCCGCGACGATCCCCTGCATGTGCTTGCGGTTGGCTTTGAAGGTGGCGTCGTTGGCGTTGATGCGGCTCGTGATCTGGTCCATGCCCCTGCCCTTGTGCCAGGCCCGGATGGCCGGCCGGCGGCCGGACCGCGGGATTATGAAGGCAGGGCCAGGATTCTGCAAGCGCGACGACCCGCCCCCGGGGGCGGGTACCCGGCTCGTGCACGCCGGCCGGCAAAGAGCGCAAGTGGCGAACCCGCCGCGACCTTCGGCTGGGCCTACTCGCCGCGGCGGGCCCTGCTTGTTCGTCCGGCCTGGCCGGCACAGGACGGCAGGCTGGTCATCGCCTTCTGCACGGAGCCGGCGGCCGTGGGCGCCGGCTGACTGGCCCTGCGATGAATTCGCGGGACGAAAGCCGATGTTGTTGTTGCTGTTGTCGGGGTTGTTCCTGTTGCGATTCGCAGAGCGGCAGTTCTGCGCGTTGTTGTTCCAGTTGCCGCCGCGTTTCACACGGTTCGACCCGTATCGCCCGCCGCCCTCAGCCTGCAGACAGGAATGCTGCCCGCAGCGCTCTCGTGTTCCCCTGCGCCAGAAGAGGTGGTCCCAGGAAACTGGACAGCGTGCTAAGGTGGCTCCACGACTCTGAACGGAGGACATGGAGCAATGGCAAACCGACGCAAGTTCTCGGCTGAATTCAAGGCCAAGGTCGCCCTTGAGGCCCTGGT
>VGXI01000122.1 GCA_016873475.1 bacterium
ATCGACTTCGGCCTGCCGGCGGACGCGGCGGTGCGCCTCACCGTCTTCGACGTCAACGGGCGCGCGGTGGCGACCCTAATCGACGGCACGCTGCCCGCGGGCTGGCAGCGCGTGACCTGGGACGGCCGCGACGCGCAGGGCACGCCGGTGGCGGCGGGCGTCTACCTGTACCGGCTGGAAGTGGGCGCGGAGCGCATCCAGCGGAAGATGCTGATCGTCAAGTAGCGCTCCTCCGCGTCCCCCCGCGCGAAACAACGCGCGCGACCCGGACGCGAACTCGCTGGCGATGAAAAGCCCCGGCGCTGGATGCGCGCCGGGGCTTTTTCGGCTTGCCCAGTCGCCGCGTGGCGGCGAGAGTGCCAGCATGGCTACCCTGGTCATCGGCGACATCCACGGCTGCTGGGCCGAGCTGCAGGCCCTGCTCGACAAGGCCGGCCCCGCGGCGGACGACCTGATCCTCGCGGTCGGCGACCTGGTCAACCGCGGGCCCGACTCGCCGCCCCTGCTCGCCTTCTTCCGCGACACGCCGAATGCGCAGAGCCTGCGCGGCAACCACGAGGAGCGCCATCTCGAGGCGCTGCCGGGCCGGGAGCCGCTGGGGCTGGCGCACGAGCTGGCCCGCCTGCAGTGGAGCGAGGCGGACTACCGCGCCGCCTGCCGCACGATGGCGGCCCTCCCGCGCGCGCGGCTGCTCGAGGAAGCGCTGGTCGTCCACGCCTACTGGGAACCGGGACGGCCGCTGGAGCGCCAGCGCCCGGAGGTGCTGACCGGTCTGCCCGGCGGCCTCGAGCGGCTCTGGTCCCGCTACGAGCGACCCTGGTACGAGCTCTACGACGGCGAGAGGCCGCTCATCGTCGGCCACCTCGACTACCTGCAGACGGGCGAGCCCTTCGTGCACGCCGATCGCGTCTGGGGCCTGGACACGGGCTGCGTGCGGGGCGGCCGGCTGAGCGCGCTCTGGCTGCCGGACTTCCGCCTCGTCAGCGTCAAGGCGGGCGCGCGCTACTGGCAGCTCCAGCGCCAGGAGTACGGCGAGCTGCGGCGCTTCGACCTCGCGGCGCACGTGGATCTCGACTGGCGGACGCTCCGCGCACTGCTCGCCGAGATCGACCGCCGCGACGGCCTGCCTGCCGGCCTCGCCGAACGGCGCGAGCGTCTGCGCCGCTTCCTGGGGCGGGCCGAAGCGAGCCTCGACCTGCTGCTCGAGAGCCTGGGCCGCCGCTGCCAGGGCATCCTCGCCGAGTTGGCGGCCGCGCCCGGCTTCGCCGCGCTGCCGGCCGGCGAGCGGCGCCGGCGTTTCCGCGAGCGGGCAGGCGACGGCCGCGAGGGGCGCCTGCTCACCCTGGCCTACAAGGGCCGCCTGGGGCGCGCGGCCCTGCGCAAGGCCTACGCCAGTCCCCGCGCGCTCCTGGTCGCCTGCGAGCGCCTGGGGCTGCTGCTCCGCGATCACGCCCGCCCCGACTAGGCAAGCGCCTTGCGGCGACGCCCGGAGCGAGTATCATAGCGCCTGTCCGCCGATGACCCGGAAACCCACCGGGGTATCCCGCCCATTGCCGACACAGCAGGAGCCACGCATGAGCCCCTTCTCGCAGCTCACTCCGCCGACCGCCGGTGACGCGATCAGCCTCAATCCCGACGACAGCCTGCACGTGCCGCCGCGGCCGATCATCCCCTTCATCGAGGGCGACGGCACGGGGCCCGACATCTGGCGCGCGAGCCGGCGCGTCTTCGATGCGGCAGTGGCCAAGGCCTATGGCGGCAAGCGAAGCGTCGAGTGGTTCGAGGTCTACGCGGGCGAGAAGAGCCACGCGCGCTTCGGGGAGTGGCTGCCCGAGGACACCCTGCGCGCGGTGCGCCAGTACCGCGTCGCGATCAAGGGTCCCTTGACGACGCCCGTGGGCGGCGGCATCCGCAGCCTCAACGTGGCGCTGCGCCAGCAGCTCGACCTCTACGTCTGCCTGCGGCCGGTCAAGTGGTACCCCGGCGTCCCGAGCCCCGTGAAAAGGCCGGGCGACGTCGACATGGTGATCTTCCGCGAGAACAGCGAGGACATCTACGCGGGCATCGAGTGGGAGGCGGGCAGCCATGAGGCCCGCACGCTGATCGGCTTCCTGCAGAAGGAACTCGGCGTGCGCAAGATCCGCTTCCCCGAGACGAGCGGCATCGGCATCAAGCCGGTGAGCAAGGACGGCACGGAGCGCCTCGTGACGGCGGCCATCGAGTACGCGTTGAAGCGCGGACGCAAGAGCGTGACGCTCGTCCACAAGGGCAACATCATGAAGTACACCGAGGGGGCCTTCAAGAACTGGGGCTACGCGCTCGCGCGGCGCAACTACGGCCAGCGCTGCTTCACCTGGGCCGAGTACGACGAGATCGCCGCCAAGGAGGGCGCCGAGGCGGCCGATCGCGCACAGAAGGCGGCCGAGGCGGCGGGCAAGCTCATCATCAAAGACGCCATCGCCGACGCCTTCCTGCAGCAGATCCTGACGCGGGCTCGCGAGTTCGACGTGATCGCCACCTTGAACCTGGACGGCGACTACGTGAGCGACGCTCTCGCCGCGCAGGTGGGGGGCATCGGCATCGCGCCCGGCGCGAACATCAACTATCGCACGGGCCACGCGGTCTTCGAAGCCACGCACGGCACCGCGCCCAAGTACGCGAACCAGGACAAGGTGAATCCGGGCAGCGTGATCCTCAGCGGCATGCTGATGTTCGAGTACAGAAGTTGGCCGGAGGCGGCGGCTCTGATCGAGAAGGGTCTGGCGGGGGCCATCGCCGCGAAGACCGTGACCTACGACTTCGAGCGGCTGATGGAGGGCGCGACGCTGCTGAGGTGCAGCGAGTTCGGGGATGCGGTGATCAGGCACATGGACTAGCCGGCTCGGCCTCGCCTGGCGCGGCCTGCTGCCTCCCCTCGCGCGCGAAACAACGCGCGCTCGAGGAGACAGCAGGCCTCGCTAGTTGAGGCCGTGCCGGGTCGGCCTGGCGATCGGGCGGGTGCCAACTCGGATCTCCTGCGCGAAACCTTGCCGCAAGCGCCCTCACAGCGGCTCCAGCCCGCCCCCGGGGGCGGGTCGGGGCGCCCCGTCCAATTCCCCAGAATCCTGCCTCTCTTGCCCGAAATTACGCTTTGCGGCCCGCTGGCCTTGTCATACTCTGGTCGCCGGCCGAAGCCGCCGGCCGGAGGCGCGGCGGCAGAGCAGACCCGAGCCCGGGAGTGGACGCCGTGAAAGGACTCATCCTTGCCGCGCTCTGCCTGGCCTTGGTGGCCGGCGGGGCCGCCGCCCAGGACATGCACAAGGCCGTCCTCGGCGAGGACGCCTGCCTGAGTTGCCACGTCGAGGAGGGCGAATCGGCGATCGACCGCGAAAACTGCCTCGGCTGTCACGAAGCAATCGCGAAGGGCCTCGCGCGCGGAGCGGGTTTCCACTTCAACAGCGTGGTCACGCGCCAGCAGGACTGCGGCGCCTGCCACCGCGAGCACGAGGCCGAGGGCAAGCGCCTCGCGGTCTGGAGCGACGAGGCGAGCAAGCGCCGCTTCGACCACACGGCGACGGGCTTCGCGCTCGCGGGCACGCACGCTGGGCTCGTCTGCGAGCGCTGCCACAACGTGGAGCGCATGGCGGCCGGCGCCAGCGACCGCGAGAACCCGGCGCACAGCTTCCAGGGCCTCGACGCGGACTGCGCGGCCTGCCACGAGAGCCCGCACGGCCGCGCCCTCGACTGTGCGCTCTGCCACCAGCCGACGCGCTTCGCCGAGCTGCAGAGCCCGCTCGCCTTCGACCATGGCGCCGAGACCGGCTTCGCCCTCACCGGTGCGCACGCGGAGGTCGCCTGCGGCGGCTGCCACAAGGACCGCCGCTTCGGCCGCGTCGGCGTCCAGTGCGCCGACTGCCACCGCGACGTCGCCCACCGCGGCGAGCTGGGCTTCGACTGCGCGCGCTGCCACGCGCCCCACGACTGGCGGCTCTCGACCGAGCGCCTCCTCGAGCACCAGCAGACGCGCTTCCCCCTGCTCGGCCGCCACGCCGTCATCGACTGCGAGGCCTGCCACACGGACGTGCAGCGGGACGAGTTCGTCGGGCTGCCGACCGACTGCTTCGCCTGCCACGCCGCCGACTGGGCCGGCACGGCGAGCCCGGCGCACGGCGTGGTCGGCCTGGGCACGGACTGCCAGGAGTGCCACTCGGTCTCGCACCTGTTCTGGAGCGAGGCCAGCTTCACGCACACGGCGAGCTTCCCGCTCACGCAGGGGCACGCGGGCGTCGACTGCATGAGCTGCCACGTGGCCGGCCAGGCGCTCCCCGCGCCGGACGATTGCTACGCCTGCCACCGCGTGACGAACCCGCCGCATGTCGCCGGCGGCTTCCCGGCCGAGTGCACGCTCTGCCACTCGCCCACCAGTTTCGAGGGCGTCGAGAGCTACGCGCACGCGGCCTCGGGCTTTCCGGGCGGCGTCGGCGCGCATGCCGAGGCCGAGTGCCTGGACTGCCACACCTCGGGCGTCTACCAGGGGATGAACAGCGACTGCTTCCTCTGCCACTCGGACGACTACAACGGCACGACGGATCCGGATCACCAAGCGGCCGGCCTGCCGACGAGCTGCGAGTGGTGCCACACGCCGACGGGCTGGAACGACGTGCTCGCCGGCAAGCGCTGGGAGGTGACGCGATGAAGCGCACGACGATGCTGCTGGCGCAGGTGGCCCTCATCCTCGCCGCGCAGGGCGCCCTGGCCATGGAGACGGCGATCCTGCATCTCAATGAGGGCTCGATCTACATCGATAAGGGCGCTGTGGACGGGCTCGCCGAGGGTGACCTGCTGACGCTCGAGCAGGGCGGCATGGCGCTGGCCACGCTCCAGGTGGCCTACGCGGCGCAACACTCCTCCTCCTGCACGGTGCTCGCCGCGAGTGCGCCGCTCGCCGCGGGCGGTGGTCTGCGCCTGGCGAGCGCGGATGAGCCGCCCATTCCCGTCGACCTGCCGCTCTCCGGCAAGCCGAAGGAGCATGCGGGCTGCTCGCCGAACTGCAGCGGGCACTGCCTGGGTGCTGCCAGGCCGGCGGCGAACACGCTCAGCGGTCGTCTCGCCTTCGAATGGCGCCACTTCGCGGACGACAGCGAGGCCGAGGAGGACTTCACGCAGCCCGCGCTCGCCGCGCGCCTGAGGGCGCAGCGGCTCTGGGGCCAGCCCCTGGACCTCCGGCTCCACCTGCGCAGCAAGTACTCGCAGCGCAGCCGCGAGCTGGACGCCGAGCGCCCCGAGAACGAGTGGCTGCACCGCGTCTACGAGGCGGCGCTCGTGTGGACCTGCCCCAAGGGCCGCCTGCGTGCCTCCGCGGGCCGCTTGATCTCGAGCGACCTGCCCGGCGCCGGCAACTGGGACGGCGGCGAGCTGCTCGCGCACCTGGGCCCGCGCTGGTCGCTGGGCGCGCTGGCCGGCAGCCTGCCGGGCCTCACGGACAGCAGCTTCGACAAGGACAAGCAGGGCTACGGCGCCTATGCGGTGTACTGCGCCGGCGCGCCGGGCGCCGACGCCTATCGCGGCAGCCTCGGCTGGGTGGGCCAGTACGACGGCCACCTGGCCAGCCGCGAGTTCCTGACGACGCGGAGCAGCCTGCGCCTGGGCCGCGTCTCCCTCATGCAGCTCGCCGAGCTCGACCTCAACCGCGACTGGCGCGAGGAGGCCGCGGGCGAGAGCAAGACGCTCAGCCGCTTCAATGCGGGACTGCATCTGCAGGCGACCCCCGCGCTGCGCCTCTCGCTCAGCTACGACCGCTGGGAGCCCGTGCGCACGCTCGAGAACCGCGAGATCCCGGACAGCCTCTACGCCCAGAGCCTCCAGCAGGGCCTCAAGGGCGGCTTCACGCTGCGCCTGCCCGAGCGCGTGAGCCTGGGCGCGAGCCTCGGCTACCGCGACCGCGAGGACGAGGACAAGCGCCCGGTCTTCGCGAGCTGCGACATCAGCGCGGCGGACATCGGCGGCAGCGGCCTCGAGGCGGCGCTTCGCTACGCCTATGCCGACGGCCGTTTCGCGCGCAGCCACGTCCCGAGTCTCGAGCTGAATCGCGCCTTCTGCCGTTGCCTCGATCTGGGCGTCGGCGTCGGCTTCCAGCGCTACGAGGGTACTGAGGCCGAGAGCGCGATGCCCGACCTCGAGGGCCAGTGGCTGCGCGTCTTCGGCGGCTGGCGCCTGAGCCGGCAGGTGGACCTCCAGGGCATCTTCGGGCACACGGGCGGGGACATCGGGGCCGGCAACCTCGTGCAGCTGCGGCTGGCCTACCGCCTCTGACCCGGCCTAGAGACGTAGCCGACGCGGCCTGCTGCCTCCCCTCGCGCGCGAAACAACGCGCGCTCGAGAAGGCAGCGGGCCGCGCCCGTTCATGCCCTGCCGGGGCAGAGGCGCAGCGGGACGCATCCCGCTCGTTCGCGCTTCGAAGCTCACTCGCAGGATGCGCCCCGCCGCGCCCCCGCCTGCGCGCCCTACCGCCGCCGCGCTACCGCGCTCAACCGCCCGCGGGCCTGCCCGCTGGGGCGTCGGAGGCCGTGCTGTTGGGGTAGGTGGGGAGGCCGGGGACCTTTCTCGAGCGCGCGTTGTTTCGCGCGCGAGGGGAAGGTCCCCGGCCTCCCAAGCTATCGGAGCAGCACGATCCGCTGCGAGGCCGTCGCGGGCAGGCCCGCGGGCCTTGCCAGGTACACGCCCGCCGGCAGCTCCGCGCCGCTGTCGTCGCGGCCGTCCCAGCGGGCCTCGCTGCCGTCGAGGGCCAGGCTGCGCAGGCGGCGGCCGCCGACATCGAAGATCTCCAGGCGGCCCGCGCCGGGCAGCGCGCCCGCGAGTGCGAGACGCAGGCTGGCGCCCTCGCCGGCGCGGAAGGGATTGGGCCAGGCATCCAGGGTCAGCCCGCCGCCGGGCAGGGGATCGACGGCCGTGCCCTGGCGCACGTCGGCCCACTCGGCGAAGCAGGCAAGCGCGATCCGGCACATCTCCGCGAGGAAGAGGCCGGAGCCGCAGTCGTTGCAGCCGTAGTTGTTCACCACGGTGTCGCAGCAGTTGTCGTAGTCGGGCGCGTGGTCCTCGCCCTCCCAGAAGCCGACAGCGGGGCGGTGCCGCTGCCAGAAGGGGAAGATGTCGCTATTCGACCACGAGGAGCCGACCTGCTCGGTGACCACGCTGACGTCGCCGTACTGGTTGATCCAGTTCACGACCAGGTTCTTGAACCAGGCGCTCTGCGGATCGAAGAAGAGCTTCATGTCCCAGCCGGCCGGCGGATTGGAGCTGACCTCGTAGCCGATCATGTCCAGGTTGAAGTAGCCGGCGATGTTCATGCCCGCATCCATCAGCGCTGCGACGTGGTGCTTGCTGCCCAGCATCCAGAGCTCTTCGCCGCCCCAGAGGCAGAGCTCGACGTCCTGGCGAACGGGCTTGTTGCCCAGGATGCGCGCGATCTCGAGCAGGCTGGCGACGCCGCTGCCGTTGTCGTTGGCCGCCGGCGCCGGCGCCTGCGGGTTGTCCCAGCTCGACGGCGTGCTGAGGCGGTTGATGCTGTCCCAGTGGGCGCCGATCATGATGAGGGCGTCGGCGTTCTGCCCATCTCGCCGCGCGATGACATTCCAGCAGGGCACGACGCCGAGGGTGTCCTGCACGATCGTGAAGGGCTCGAGGGCGACGTCCCAGCCGTAGCTCTCCAGCGAGTCGCGCAGCGCATTCGCGATCCAGCCCGAGCGCGCCAGCGCCGAGCCCACGAAGCGCGTGCCCTCGGCGGTGCCGTTGCCCGGGTTCGGGTCGCCGATGTTCTCGAGCCAGTGGATCGTGTTCAGCATGCGGATGCGATCCACTTGTCCCTGCAGGCTGACGATGAAGGGATCCTGCGCGGCGGCGGGGGCGGCGGCGAGGGCGAACGCGAGGGCGAGGAGGAGTCGGCGCACGGGGACCTTCCTGCTGCGATTGGGGTGGGCGTCGACCAGGAGTATAGCCCATCGGCCCCAGGGCGCGGAAGCGGTGGCGGTGAAGGCGCAAAGCGGATCGCCATAGCGAGTTAGCATCGGCCACGGGAGGGAACGCAGGGGACACCGGGGCCGCCGCGCCGGGTCGCCGGCGAGTCGGCGGGCCGCTCCGGCGCGGCCGGGGCTTTCCCGACGCGCTCGCAGGGCCTACTCTGTGCCGGTGCCTGCGGGGAGGGAGCGATGCGCGCCGAGCGGATTCTCGAGACCTGCCTCTACGTCGACGACCTGGATGCCGCCGAAGCCTTCTACACCCGGGTGCTGGGCCTGGCGCTCATCGGCCAGGACCCCGCTCGGCACCGCTTCTTCCGCTGCGGCGAGGGCGTGCTGCTGCTCTTCAACCCGGCCTTGACCGTGGCCGACGGCAAGGCGCCACCCCACGGCGCCCAGGGGCCGGGCCACCTCACCTTCGCGATGGCAGCGAGCGAGGCGCCGGCCTGGCGCGCCTGGCTGCGCGAGCAGGGCGTCGCGATCGAGCGCGAGGTGGGCTGGCCGGGTGGCGGCCTCAGTCTCTATTTCCGCGATCCGTCGGGGAACAGCCTCGAGCTGGCCACGCCGTCGCTCTGGTTCCCCGAGGCCTAGCGCCGCGTCCGCGCGAGCGCCGGCCTTTGTGTTGACCGCCCGCCGGGGGCCGCGTACAAGGATGCCGTGAACACCTTCCAGCAGACCAGCCTCTTCCTCGGCCGCAGCGTGATCGGACTGCTCGAGGAGATCGGCGGCGGCGCGATGCTCTCCTGGCGCGTCCTGCGCGTGACGCCCCAGCTCCCGCGCACCTGGCGTCTCACCCTGGACCAGATGCTCGAGATCGGCAATCGCTCGATGCCGCTTGTCTTCGTGGTCTCCGTGTTCACGGGCGCGGTGACGGCCGTGCAGGCCAGCTACCAGTTCCAGGCCTGGGTACCGCTCATCCTGCTCAGCAGCACCGTGCACCGCTCGGTGATCATCGAGCTGGGGCCCGTACTCACCGCCCTCGTGGTGGGCGGGCGCGTCTCGGCCTCGATCGCTGCCGAGCTGGGCACGATGAAGGTGACCGAGCAGGTCGACGCCCTCGAGGCGATGGCGATCGACCCCGTGCGCTACCTCGTGCTGCCGCGCTTCTGGGCGGCGACGATCATGCTGCCCGTCATCACGGCCCTCGCCAACGTGCTCGCGATGGGGGGCGCCTACGTCGTCGCCATGCTCACGGTGGACGGCATGACGCACCACCTCTTCATGGAGGGGGTCAAGCTCCACTTCTACGTGAAGGACCTCGTGGCCGGCCTGACCAAGGCGCTCTTCTTCGGGATGATCATCGCCTCGGCGGGCAGCTTCTACGGGCTGCGCGCGGGCGGCGGCGCCGAGGGCGTCGGCCGCGCGACGATGAAGGCCGTCGTCGCCAACTGCCTGATGATCCTGGTGCTCGACTACTTCCTGGCCGCCGTGCTCTTCCAGATGATCTTCGGGGGCGGGCAGTGATCCGCGTGCGGGGCCTGGCGAAGACATTCGGCGGCCGCCCCGTCTTGGCCGGCGTCGACCTCGACATCGAGAAGGGCGAAACGCTGGTCATCATCGGCCGCAGCGGCAGCGGCAAGAGCGTCCTCGTCAAGCACCTG
>VGXI01000123.1 GCA_016873475.1 bacterium
AGCCGGCGCGCCCACGCCGAGAGCTGGGCGCTGATCGGCCTCGGCGCGAACGGCGTCGCCACGGCGCGGCATCTGGACCACTACCTGTCGGCGCCGCGCCTCATGGCGCCCGAGCGCGCAGCGGTGCTGGCGGCGCTGCTGCGCGCGAAGCGGATCGTCGCGGTCCAGGTGCCGGGCTTCAAGGAGACGGCCTACGTACTGCCCGCGGACCTCGAGGCCGCGCGCGCGGCGCCGGCGCCGCGGGGCACGACCCTGATCTGCCCCTTCGACTCGCTGCTCTGGCAGCGCCGCCGCGCGGAGGAGCTGCTGGACTTCCGCTACCGCGTGGAGATCTACACGCCGCCGGCCAAGCGCAGCTTCGGCTACTACGTGATGCCCATCCTGCACGAGGGGCGCCTCGTCGGCCGGCTCGATCCGCGCCTCGACCGCGCGCAGGGTCGGCTCTCGATTCACGCGATCGGGCTTGAAGCCGGCGTGGCGCGCGACGCGCGGCTCGACGCCGGCCTCGCCGGGAGCCTCGCCGATCTCGCGCGCTTCGTCGGCGCGACGCAGCTCGAATTGCCAGCGGCCTGGCGGGGCCTGCCGGTCTAGGGGACGCCCATGCCCAGACTCGCCGCCGCGCTGCTCCTGTTTGCCCTCGCTGGTGGCGCCTGCGCGCGCCAGGCCCTGGTGCCGGCGCCGCCGCCGCGCCTCGCGGTCGAGGTGCCGCCGCCCGCGCCCGGCCCCGAGTACACCTGGCTGCCCGGCCACTGGGAGTGGACGGGTCGCCGCTACGCCTGGACCCCCGGCCGCTGGGTCCAGGCGCCCCCGGGGGCGGAGTGGGAGGACGGCCGCTGGCTGAAGCGACCGCGCGGCTGGATCTGGCTGCCGGGGCACTGGCGCTGATTCCTGGCGCCATCGCCGGGATTGACCCCGTCCGCCGTGCCACCTATCCTGTGCACAGGTTCCGAGCCGAAGGGTCTGCCTGCCGCGCGCGGCAAAGGGCTCGAGGCCGACAGGGTGCCGCGGGAAACGGCGGCGCCTCCCGTGCTTGGAAAGGAGCCCCGTGCCCTCGAGCGAACGCCCACCCCTGGTGGACCCCTTCGGCCGCCGCATCCGCTACGTCCGCCTGTCGGTCACCCCCTATTGCAACTTCCGCTGCAGCTACTGCCAGCCCCACGGCCCGGTGCTGCCCGAGGGCCCCCGCGACGAGATGACGCCGGCCGAGATCGAGCGCCTTGTCTCAGTCTTCGTCTCCCTCGGCGTGCGCAAGCTCCGCCTCACGGGCGGCGAGCCCACGCTGCGGCAGGATCTGGTCGAGATCGTCGAGCGCCTCGCGCGCCTGGGCGGCCTGGAGGACCTGTCGCTGTCCACGCACGGCATGTTCCTGGCGCCGCTCGCCGCGCCGCTCGCTCGCGCGGGGCTGAGGCGCGTCAACGTGAGCCTGGACACCCTCGACCGCGCGCGCTTCGCGGGCATCGCCGGCCGCGACGCCCTCGCTCGCGTGCTCGCGGGCATCGCCGCTGCCCGCGCGGCCGGCCTGACGCCGATCAAGCTCAACACCGTGCCGATGCGCGGCGTGAACGATGGCGAGATCGGCGAGCTGCTCGCGCTCGCCGCGCGCGAGCAGCTCGAGCTGCGCTTCATCGAGCTGATGCCGCTCGCGGTCGCCCGCGAGAGCTACGGCGCCCGCCACCTCGGCGGCGAGGCCCTGCTCGCCCTGCTCGCCGAGCACGGCGACTGGGAGCTGCTCCCGCGGGGCATCGCGGACGGCCCCGCCCGTCACTACCGCCGCGCCGCGGACGGCCTCAAGGTGGGCATCATCGATCCCCTCAACCCCAAGTTCTGCACGCACTGCAACCGCGTGCGCCTCACGCACCGGGGCGAGCTGCGCAACTGCCTCTTCGGCGCGGCGAACCTGCCGCTGCGCCACCTGCTCGCCGCGGGCGACTGGGCCGGCGCCATCGAGGCCGCGCTGCGCACGGCGATCCTGCGCAAGCCCGAGCACCACCGCCTCGAGGAGTGGGACGACGGCGACCTCTTCTCGCTGGTGCGCGTGGGGGGCTAGATGATCGTCGAGTGCTTCACCGTCGGGCCCTTCCAGGAGAACACCTGGCTGCTCGCCGAGGCGCCCGGCGGCGCCGCGATCGTGATCGACCCGGGCGGCGAGAACGGGCGCGTGCTCGCGCGCGTGGCGGCGCTCGGCCTGCGCGTCACGGCCATCGTCAACACGCACGGGCACATCGATCACATCGCCGGCGCGGCCGAGCTGGCGGCGGCGCTCGCCGTCCCCTTCCGCCTGCATGCGGCCGATCGCTTCCTCGTCGAGCACGCGGACGAAGCGGCGGCGCTGTTCGGCCTGCCGCCCTTCGCGAAGCCGCCGCTGGGGGCGCCGCCGCTTACGGACGGGGAGACGATCCCCGTCGGCGCGCTCAGCGTGCAGGTGATCCACACGCCCGGGCACTCGCCGGGCGGCTGCTCGCTGCTGGCCGGCGGGCATCTCTTCGCCGGCGACACGCTGTTCGCCGGCTCCATCGGCCGCACGGACCTGCCGGGCGGCGACCTCGACACTTTGATGGACTCGATCTTCACGCGGCTCGTGGAGCCGTTGCCGGGGGGCACGGTGGTCCACAGCGGCCACGGGCCCGACAGCACTCTGGCCGAGGAGGCGGCGACGAATCCCTTCCTGCTCGGCTGGCGGCGCTAGAAGCTTCGACCCCAAGGAGAGAAGCATGGCGAAGACGGCAGGCGTGCTGGGCTCGGGCATCGTCGCCCAGGTCCTGGCCGCGGGACTCATCAAGCACGGTTTCGAGGTGATGGTCGGCACGCGCGACACGGCGAAGCTGGCCGAGTGGGCGAAGGGCGCCGGCAAGGGCGCCAGGCTCGGCAGCTTCGCCGAGGCGGCGCGGCACGGCGGGCTTGTCGTGCTCGCGGTCAAGGGCGGCGCGGCCGCGGCCGCGCTGGAGCTGGCGGGCGCGGCAAACCTGGCGGGCAAGGTCGTCATCGATGCCTGCAATCCGATCGCCGACGCCCCGCCCGAGGGCGGCGTGCTGCGCTTCACGACGACGCTGGGCAGCTCGCTGATGGAGCAGCTCCAGCGGCAGGTGCCGGCCGCGCGCTTCGTGAAGGCCTTCAGCTCAGTCGGCAACGCGCACATGGTGAACCCCGACTTCGGCGGCACGCGGCCGACGATGTTCATCTGCGGCGAGGATGCGGCGGCCAAGGCCGAGGTGACTGCCCTGCTCGACGCCTTCGGCTGGGAGGCGGCCGACATGGGGGGCGCCGTCGCCGCGCGGGCGATCGAGCCGCTGTGCATGCTCTGGTGCATCCCCGGCTTCCTGCGGAACGAGTGGGGCCACGCCTTCAAGCTCTTGCGGCGCTGAACCGATTGCGCCGCTGGGACCCTTCCGCTCGCTCCGCTTCGAAGTCGCTCGCAGAAGGGTCTCAGCGGCGCTACCCGCGCAACACCGGAGTGCCTGCGGCATCAGAGTCGCTCGCGGAAGGGATCAGCGGCGCCTTCCGGGTCGCGCAGGCGGCGGGGCCCCGGCTCGCGCAGGTCCGGCGAAGGGTTTCGAGTATCCGGATCCTGAACGGCGGCGGCGCAATCCATCGTGGCCAGCGGGGGCCCTGATCGGTTACAATTCGGACAGCCAAGCGACCGCGCCCTGCGGTCGCTTGCCGTTGCTGCCCGTCGCCACTCGCTCAAGGAAGGAACTCCCCATGCCCGCTGCCGCCTCCCGCGCGCTCGCGCTGCGCCTGGCGCTCTGCCTGCTCGCCCTGCCCGCGTTGGCCCTCGCCATCCAGCCGGTCGACCAGCTGGCCCTCGAGATCCCCCTCGGCCTCGAGGACGCCATGCTGGCCAGCGACTACGCCAGCGAGATCGCGGCCCGCGCGGCCGAGCAGCAGCTCCAGGCGAGCCTCGGCCTGCCCTGGCGCGTCACGGCCTGGAACCGCGTCACGGGCAGCGCGCACCTCGCCGTCGGGCCGAGCTTCGCTGCGGGCGCCGCGCCGGCCGACGCCGCCGCACTCGAGCAGCTCGCGCGCAGCGTGATGGCCGCGCAGCCCGCGCTCTTCCCCGTTGCGCCGGGCGAGCTGGTCCTCAGCGCGGCGCCGCAGGCCCGCGGCAAGTGGGTGGCCCACTTCCAGCAGACCTGGCAGGGCCTCGAGGTCTGGCAGGCCAGGGCCCGCCTCGGCTTCGCCGATGACGGGCGCCTGATGTTCATGAGCGCCGACCTCTTCGCCGAGATCGCGCTCGATCCCGAGCCGGCGCTCGACGCGGCCGCGGCAGAGGCCATCGCCGCCGCTGCCCTGCCCGCGGCGAGCGCGCTCGAGGGCGCGCCGGCGCTGCTCGTGCTGCCCGTCCCGCGCGCCAGCGGCGGCGCCGACCTGCACCTCGCCTGGCGCCTGCGCCTGCGCACCGCCGACCCGCTCGGCGTCTGGGTCACGCACGTCGACGCTCACGACGGCGCGTTGCTCTGGCGCTACAACGACATCCACTTCGCCTACGGCGGCACGACCGAGAGCAGCACGCAGCCGATCACCTGGTGCGACGGCGAGGTCCTCGCGCCGATGCCCTATCTCAGCATCGACGTCTCGGGACTGGGCAGCACGACCAGCAACGCGGCCGGCGCCTGGAGCATCGCCGGCACGGGCCTGCCCCGCACCGTGAGCTGCGACCTGCAGGGGCCCTACGTGCACGTCGTCGACAATTTCGCCGGGGTCGAGGCCTTCTTCAGCGGCAGCGCCTCCGCCGACGTGCCGCTCACCGTGAGCTTCACCGACGGCAACTCGCAAGCGGACGAGCGCGACGTCTTCGACTCGGTCAACGACATCCACGACTTCTTCCAGACCTTCGCGCCGGAGTTCGGCTACGCGAACAGCAGCATCAACGCCTACGTCAGCCGCAGCGACGGCTACTGCCCGGGCAATGCCTGGTGGGACGGCAGCATCAACTTCTGCGCTGGCTCGGGCAACTTCGCGAACACGGGCGAGATCCAGGGCGTCGTTCACCACGAATTCGGTCACGGCGTGCAGGCGGCCATCCTCGGCTGGCAGGGCAACCAGGGGCTCGGCGAGGGCAACTCGGACGTGCTCGCCAACCTGATCACGCAGGAGTCGATCATCGGCCGCGGCTTCTACACGAGCAACTGTGCGGGCGGCATCCGCAACTCGGACAACAACCTCGCCTACCCGGGCGACGTCGTCGGTCAACCGATCCACTACGCTGGCCAGGTGATCGCCGGCTTCCACTGGGACGCGATGGTGGCCCTGCAGGACGCCTACGGCGTGGCCGAGGGCACCGAGCGCGCGGCCAGCACCTGGCACTACGGGCGTGTCCTCATGCATCCGACGACGCAGCCCGACCAGGTCTTCGCCACCTTCCTCGCCGATGACGACGACGGCGATCTCACGAACGGCACGCCCGATTACTACGCCTACTGCGGCGGCGCCCTCAATCACGGCTTCGAGTGCCCACCGCTCGAAACCGGCGTCCTGATCGGCCACGCGCCCGTGCAGGACAGCGAGGAGACGCCGCTGCCGATCGGCGTCGTGGCCACGGCCAGCTCGACGAACGGCGCCATTGCGGCCGGCGGCGTCAAACTCCACTGGCGCCACCCGGGCGAGGCCTGGCAAACCCTGACGATGGCGCCCACGGGCATCGGCGGCAGCGCCTACGGCGCCGAGATCCCGCCGCAGCCGGTGGGCACCCCGCAGTACTACCTCACCGCCGAGGATGTCACCGGCGCCATGGCCACGCTGCCGCTGGCCGGCCCGGCCGCGCCCTACGACTTCATCATCGCCTGGCGGCTCGACAGCGGCGAGAGCGAGACCGGCTGGGCCACCGAGATCGCGGGTGGCAGCAACCCTGCCGGTGCCTGGGTCTGCGTCGATCCGGTCGGGACGATCGCCCAGCCCGAGAACGACCACTCCGCGCAGGGCGCGCGCTGCTGGGTCACGGGCCAGCACACGCCCGGCGATCCCGCTGGCGCCGGCGACGTCGATGCCGGCTGGGTCACGCTGCGCAGCCCGGTCTACGACCTCAACGGTGCAACGACGGTGACCCTGCGCTACTGGAAGTGGTTCTCGGACAACATGGCCGGAGCCGACGCCAGTGACTTCTGGCAGGCCCAAGCCTCCAACAACGGCGGCTCGAGCTGGTACAACCTCGAGCAGAACACCAACGCCACGAACGCCTGGGTGCCGATCACCGTCAACTTGCTGAACCTCTTCCCCGTGCCCGCGCAGATGGCCTTCCGCTTCCAGGTCTTCGACCTCGGCGCGGACAACCTCGTCGAGGGCGGCCTGGACGATCTCACGCTCCTCGCGATCTGGGAGACCACCGGCGTCGGCGACGGCCTCGAGGTCACGCTGCCGCCGCTCCTCGATCAGAACGTACCCAACCCCTTCAACCCGGTGACCGAGATCCGCTTCAATCTGGCGATGCCCGGGCGCGCGCGCCTGGAGGTGCTCGACGCTCAGGGCCGCCGCCTGCGCACGCTGGCGGCCGGCGAGTTCGGCGCCGGGCAGCAGGTCTTCCAGTGGGACGGCCGCGACGAGGCGGGCCGTCCCGTGGCCAGCGGCATGTACTTCTATCGTCTGGAGACCGCCGCCGGCACGCAGGCGCGTCGCATGCTTCTGATCAAGTGATGCAGCCGCCGGGCTGCACCGGCAGGCCTCCCGCCTCGCGCCGCTACGAAGGCGCTCGGCAGAAGGCCTGCCGGTGTCCCGGCGGCGGCAGCGCTTCTCCTGGGAGGCTGCGCAGGTCTCCCGCCGCGGGATTACTGCCCGTGGCAAGGTCCCGCCGGCGCGCCGGCGGCAGTCCATCACGAGAGGTGTTCGATGCTGCAACTCGCGAAGTTCACGACTCGGCTGATCGCCCTCGCCCTCGCGCTCGCCGGGCTGACCGGCGCGGCGGCGGCCTTCACCCCCGCCAGCCAGAACGATCTCTACGAGATCCGGCTGCCGGCCTACGACACCTTGGGCGGGCAGAGCTTCGGCCGGGATGTCGGCATGCTGCAGGCGGCGCAAACCCTGGAAGCGCGCTATGGCGGCCGCTGGAGCGTCTACGCCTGGAACAATCTGAGCGGGACGCCGCGGCACGCCTACGGTCCCGCCGTGCCGCTCGCCGCGAGCGTGGGCGATGCGGCGGCGCTCGAGAGCCTCGCGCGCACGGTGATCGCCGCCAATGCCGACGTGCTGGGGGCGGACAACGCGGAGCTGCGCCTGGTGGCTGCGCCGCATGCGCTGGGCAAGTGGGTCGCGCACTTCCAGCAGACGGTCGGCGGCATCGACGTCGCGGGCGCGCGGCTGCGCGTGGCGATCTCGGAGAGCGGCAAGCTGCTCCTGCTGGGCTCGGATTGCTTCGCCGAGATCCCGCTCGCCATGGCGCCGAGCCTCGGCGCCGCCGCGGCCGAGGCGATCGCCATCGGCGCGCTGCCCTTCGACGCGGCCACTGACGCCGTCACCGAGAAGCCGCGCCTGCTGGTGCTGCCCGTGGCGCTCAGCGAAACCGCCGTCGAGCACCACCTCGTCTGGCGCCTCACCGTGCGCACCGCCGAGCCCCTCGGCAAGTGGGTGACGGACGTCGACGCGCACACGGGCGAGATCCTCCAGCGCCTGAACGACATCCACTTCGCCTACGGCGGCGGCACCGCGATGGGCGCGCAGGTCTACGGCTGGTGCGACGGCGAGAGCCAGGTGGCGATTCCCTACCTGCGCATCAACGTCTCGGGCCTGGGCAGCACGAACAGCGATGCGGCGGGCAACTGGACCCTGGCCGGCAGCGGGGGACCGCGGGCCGTCACCGCCGATCTCTTCGGACCCTACGTGAGCGTCGACAACTTCCCCGGCGCCAACGCCCTCTTCAGCGGCACCGTCCTGGAGAACCTGCCGCTGACGGTGAGCTTCACGGACTTGAACGCGCGTCAGGACGAGCGCGACACCTTCGACGCCGTCAACGACGTCCACGACTTCTTCGCACTCTTCGATCCCGGCTTCGCCTACCCGAACACGCGCATCAATGCCTACGTCAATCGCGCGGACGGCTACTGCCCGGGCAACGCCTGGTGGGACGGCACGATCAACTTCTGCGCCGCCGGCGGCGGCTTCGCGAACACGGGCGAGCTGCAGCAGGTCGTCCACCACGAATTCGGGCACGGCGTGCAGGCGGCCATCCTCGGCTACCAGGGCGAGCAGGGGCTCGGCGAGGGCAACAGCGACATCCTCGGCAACCTGATCACGCAGGACCCCGTGATCGGCCGCGGCTTCTACACGGGCAACTGCGCGAGCGGCATCCGCAACTCGCTGAACACCCTGCAGTACCCGGCCGACGTGATCGGCCAGCCGATCCACTCCGCGGGCCGCGTGATCGCCGGCTTCAACTGGGACGCGATGGTCCTGCTGCAGGCGGAGCTCGGCGGCGGCGCTGCCTGGAACGCGCCGGGCACCGTCGCCTCGGCCGAACGCTGGCACTTCGGCCGCGTCCTGCTGCTGCCGACCACGCAGCCGGACCAGGTCTTCGCCACCTTCTTCGCCGATGACGACAACGACAACTTGGAGGACGGCACGCCGCACTACGACAGCTTCTGCGCGGCCGCCGAGAATCACGGCTTCACCTGCCCCGAGCGCCTGATCGGCGTGCTCTTCGCGCACACGCCGGTCGGCGACACGATGGACACGGCCAATCCCTACCCGGTGACGACCCAGGTCGTCTCCACCTACGCGCCGATCGAGGCGAGCAGCGTGACCCTCCACTGGCGCAAGGACGGCGGCGCCTGGACCGCGGTGGCGATGGCGCACGACGGCGGCGACAGCTACAGCGCGAGCATCCCCGCCCAGGAGAGCGCGCAGATCGACTACTACCTGACCGCGGCCGACGCGATCGGCACCGTGGGCAGCGAGCCGGACGGCGCCCCGGCGGCCTTCCACAGCTTCATGGTGGCCTGGCTGATCGACCCGCTCGAATCGGCCGCCGGCTGGACCGTGAACCCCGATGGCAACGACGGGGCCGCGGCGAGCAGCGCCTGGGTGCACGTCGATCCCATCGGCAGCGCTGCCCAGCCCGAGGACGACCATACCCCTGCCGGTACGCTCTGCTGGGTGACGGGCCAGGCGAACGACGTCGACACCGGCCGCACCACGCTGCTCTCGCCGGTCTTCGACCTCACCGGCGCGGTGAGCGCCGCGCTGCGCTACTGGAAGTGGTTCGTCACCGACAGCACGAACGACGAGTTCGACGTCTGGCTCTCCAACGACGGCGGCGCGACCTGGCTGCGCGTCGAGCACGACCCGAACGGCAGCCCCGGCTGGGAGAGCGTGACCCACGACCTCGCCGCGCTCTTCGGCGCGCCCGCCTTGCTGCGCATCAAGGTCACGGCCGAGGACTTCGGGGCCGTCAACGAGGTGGAGGCCGCCCTCGACGACCTCGCGATCCTCGCCAGCTTCGACGACCTGACCGGCGTGGGGGACGGCCTGGAGATCGCCTTCCCGGTCCGCCTGGAACAGAACCGGCCCAATCCCTTCAACCCGCTGACCGAGATCCGCTACAGCCTGCCGGCGGCCGGGCCGGCCCGCCTGGCGGTCTACGACGCCCGCCCC
>VGXI01000124.1 GCA_016873475.1 bacterium
CGACGACCCTCGACCTGCGCGTGGCCGTGCCAGGCGGCGCCTTGATCGGCATCTGGGAGCACCAGCACAAGCGCGCCGAGCACGGCGGGGAGTACGACGACGAGCTGTTCATCCTCGAGGTCGAGCTCGCGAACGGCTGGAGCCTGGGGGTGCTCGGCGAGTTCCTCAACTGGACGCGCGAGCAGCAGCTCCTCGAGCAGCAGCTCGAGGCGCGCTCCCGCTGGTCCGGCGTGCAGATCGCGGGGCCTGTCGGCGAGCGCCACAACCTGCGGCTCTTCGCCGGTGGGCGCCGGGCGGGCTACATCTGCGTGGGCGGCGTCTGCCGCTACGAACCCGCCTTCGACGGCGTCGAGCTCAGCCTGATCAGCCGCTTCTAGCCGCCGCGCCGATCGGCGCAAGAAACCGGGCGCCCCCTCGTCGAGGGAGCGCCCGTTCGCTTTCCGGCCGCGCCTCGCGCCTAACGCAGCAGGGTCAGCTTCGGCCCCACCTGCCGCTCGCCATCCGCGGCGAGCCGCGTGAAGTAGAGCCCGGCGGGCAGCGCGCGGCCGGTCTCGTCGCGGCCGTCCCAGACGAGGCTCAGCTCGCCGGCGGGCAGCGCGCTGCGCTCGAGGCAGCGCACTCGGCGGCCGCCGGCGTCGAAGATCTCCAGGCGCAGCTCGCGCGCGGACGCCCCGAGCGCGAAGCGCAGGGTCGTCTCGCCGCGGCTCGGGTTCGGCCAGGCCTCACCCGCGCTCGCGAGGAGCGGCGCCGCGGGCGCCGCGGTGAGGTCCTCGAGGAAGTGGCTGACCCAGGTGCTCCAGTTGCTCGAGCCGAGCGCGTACTCGCCGATCAGCCAGAACTCGTAGCCGGCCGGATCGACGGCGATGGCGCTGTAGTCGCCCCAGCGCGACTGCGTGTAGGCGACGGTGCTCTCCTTGACCCGCACCGGATCCTGCATCGTGTTGAGGGGGTCGCTGGCGCGGCGGTAGCAGCGCTGGATCGAGAGGTACTCGCTGATCGAGGAGTAGGCGAAGCACATCGCGGCGTCGCCGGCGGCATTGACGGTGATCGAGTTGAAGGTGGCGAAGCCGCTGCCGCCGGGCTGGACGGTGCCCGACTGCACGAGCGTCGGCGGGTCGCCGCTGGTCGGCCAACCCCGCATGTCGAACTCGTACCAGCGCGCAGCGACGCTCGTGCGCGCCGCCGTGGGCGCGATGTGGTGGCAGGCCCAGAGGCGGCCGTTGCGGTAGACGCAGCTCCAGAAGCGCGCCTCGAAGGTCTCGATCTGGGCCGAGGTGCCCAGGCTGCGCGCAGTGCCGGGGTCCCACCAGGTGTCCACCGTCAGCGCCGTGGAGACCAGGCTCGGCGCGCCGAGCGGGTTCTGCACGGCCCAGAAGGTGATGCTGTTCGCCTGCAGGCTCTCGTTGGCGTGGATCATGTACATGGCCGGGGCGTCGGTCACCTCGACGGGCAGGCCCATCGACTGCGTGCCGGTGTGCAGGACGCTGGTCGTCACCGCGGCGCCGCCGCCGAGCACGCTCGCCTTGCTCAGGATGTAGACGAGGTAGGTGTCCGGCGCGAAGAAGTCCGCGGTCAAGTAGACGGCCTGCTCGTCGACGGCCATGTTCGGCGAGTCGATGTCGTTGCCGGCCAGCGCCGTCACATCGAAACGGTACTTGTACCAGGCGCCCGTCGGGTCGGCGCTGGCCGAGACGGCATAGACGAAGTAGGAGCGGTTGTTCGTGCGCTCGCAGGCCATCGCCATGAAGCGCTGGTCGATGGGATCGAAGATCACCTCGGGGTCGAAGACGAAGCCGCCGGCGCCCTGCGCGCCCCAGAAGCCGCCGCCGCCCTCGATCGGCAGCTGCCAGAGCGGGCTGCCGGTCTTGCTGAAGGCGGCCAGGGCGCCGTTGGTGGTGGCCAGCACGTGGTTGGGCCCCACGGCCAGATGGGGATCCGGCGGCGTCCAGCCCGTGTTGAGAATGGCCTGCCAGCCCGCGTCGCGGCCGCCGCCGCCCGGCCAGCTCGGCTGGGGATCGGGGCTGCCGCTCGCGAGCTCCGGATCGTAGACCGGCGGCTGGTGGGGGAGCGCGGCGCCGGCCGCGAAGTCGGCCGTCGCCGCGGGCGCGTCCCGGCCGGCCCCGCGCTCGCGGAGCGCCGCCAGCGCGAGCCGGGCCTCGAGGCTCAGGCGGGCGCGGAAGCCGTCGGCGGGCAGGAGCAGCGTGAGATGGGCGCCCTTCTCGTCGTCCTGGCCCCCGTCGCCGGCCCAGGCGACCGCCAGGCGGCCATCGTCGGCGAGGACGAGCCGCGTGGCGCCGGTCGCCGTTGCCATCGCCTGCCAGCCGTCGGCCTGCTCGTTGACGCGGAATGCCGCGCCCCGCGCGGCGCCGCTCGCACCGTAGCGGCGGGCCCAGACGTCGGCCTCCTCGCCGGCGGGGCTCAGGAGATTCCAGGCGACGACCAGCTCGCCGGCCGCGTTCGTCGCCACGGCGACACCGCTCTGCCAGCCGCCCTGCTCGAGGCCAGGCGCGGCGATCACCCCGCGGGGGGCGAGATCCGGCGCGAGGCGCAGCAGCCGGGCGCGCCAGTCGATGTCCTCGCGCTCCAGCCAGGCGATCGCGAGCCCGCCGTCCGGCAGGCCGGCCAGGCTGGGCTCGATGCCGCCCGGCGCGATCAACCGCTCCTCGCCGAGCGCCCGGCCAGCGGCGTCGAAACGGCGCAGGTAGACGCCGCCGGCCCCGGGCAGGCCCGGAACCTGGCGCTGCCAGGCCACCGCGAAGCCGCCCCCGGGCAGCGCAGCCGCGCCGGGCAGGCGGTCGAGGGCCCCGGGCGACTCGCTCAGGGCCAGTTCGTCCCCGATCGGGGCGCCCTGGGCGTCGACGAGACGGCCGCGGATGCGGCCGCTGCCCGGCTCCGCACCCGGGCCGGCCCAGAGGGCGAGGCGGTGCGCAAGGCCGCCGGCGAGGCCGATCGCGCTGGGCGTCTCCTGGGAACCGGCGGTGACGGCGTTCAGTAGCAGCTCGTCGCCGCCCGCGCGGCGCCCGAGAATCCCCTGCGCAGAACCGTCCAGTCCCCAGGCTTCCCAGACGAGCCAGGCGCCACCCGCGCCGGCGCTCACCGCCGGGCGCTGGTGGTGGGTGCCGCGGCCCAGGTTGACCGGCAGCTCCGGCCCGCGCAGGCTGCCCAGGGCGTCCAGCCGGCGCGCGTAAACGCCGTAGCGGCCCTCCTGCTGGCGGCGGCTCTCCCAGACGGCGATGAGGCCGCCGTCGGCTTCGAGGGCGAGGGCGACTTGCTCCTGCGCGCTGCCGCGGTGCTGGTTCAGGCGCAGTTCGCGCGCTCGATAGCGATCCTCGCCCACCCGGCGCTCGCCGGCCTGAGCGGTGGCGGCAACGAGGATGGGCAGCAGGAGGACGAGGACGGCCAGTCGGGGGCGGCAGTGCAGCGGCATGGGGACCTCCGGAACGGGAAGGATGCAGCGATGAGACAGACCGACGAGGACTCCATTGTACAGCAACGCGGGCGGTCGCCCAAGGGCCTTGCGCCCGGCTTGACGGCTCCGCAACCCTGTGATAACAATGGCTCGCCGGCCTGCCGGCCGCATCCGCGCGCAGCCCGAGTCCCCGCCAAAGGAATGTCCAGCCGCTTGTCCGCTCGCCGCCGCTTCGCCCGGTCGCTCCCCGCGCTCTTGCTGGTCGGGCTGGCCATGAGCTTGGGCTGCCTGGAGCCCGGCAATACGCCCCTGGGGGCGGGCAGCGGGCTCGCCCCCATCCCCGAGGAGGCCCGCGTCTTCAGCCTCGCCGGCGAGGCGCTGGGACTCAGGTTCACCCGTCTCGAGGAGAGCCGCCCGCTCTTCGCCACCGAAGTCCTCTACTGCGGTTTCGATGAAGCCAGCGGCTTTCGCGCCGAGCCGGTCTTCCGCTTCGACTGCAGCCGGCTGGAGCCCTACGTCGCGGGCATCGCGACCGCCCGCCTCCTGCCGGACTTCCTCCGCGCCGACGTCGAGAAGCCCTGGCTGGACGACAACCCCGACATCGACCGCGCGGTCTTCGTGCGCGTCTGGCGCCTGCCCGACCGCGACTTCGAGACCGAGGTGCTGACCGGCCTCGCTGCCATGACGGGCGCCTGGCCGCTCAGCGCGAGTCCCGTTGCGCTGCAAGCCGGCAGCGAGGGCCTGCCGCTGCCGGCCGACAGCGTGGAGGCCTGGATCGCGGCCGATCTCACGGTGCACCTTGCCCTCGGTTACGAGGACGCCCTCAGCGAGCCCGGCCTCCTGCGCCTGACCAGCATGCGCTCGGACTCGACGGCCGCGGTGCTTCGCATCGATCCCGTCTCCAGTGCCGAGACCGTCCAGTCCACCGAGACGATCCTCGACGGCATCCTTGCCGCCAAGGACGATCAGGGCCCCGCATTTGCCGACCGCCTGCTGCTCGCCACCGGCGTCACGCGCGACGCGCACCTCATCTTCGATCTGCCCGACTCCCTGCGCGATCCTTCGCTGCTGCTCGTGCGCGCCATCCTGGAGTTGTGGCCGGACAGCAGCGGCCTCGTCGGCATGGGGCCCAGCGACCGGCGGGACAACGATCTCGGCGGCCTCTTCCTCGACGAGGGCGGCCTCACGCTCGCGCTGCAGGCCGTCGACGACAGCCTGCCCGGCTCGGCCGGGATCGAGACGGGCAGGGTGCTCGAAGCCCGCCTGTCCGTCTTCGCGCCCTATCTCACCTACGACGACGAGACCGAGGACCAGCTGACGGCCACGCGCCTCAGGGAGCCCCTGCGGCTGCCGCTCACCACCTGGCTCCAGGACTGGATGAACGGCGAGGACGAGAACTGCGGCCTCACCCTGCGCCTGAGCGGCGAGACCGAGCGCCTGCGCCAGGTCGTCTGGCACCTGCGGCCCGGCGATCCGGCCCTGGCGCCGCGCCTCGAGCTGCTCTACCTGCGGAGGCCCGACTTTGACTAGCACCCGGTCGCGCCGCGCCGCCGGCCTGCTGCTCGCGCTCGCGCTCGCCGCCCCCGCTGGCGCCGAGAGCCTGCTCGAGCTGCTGCCGCCCGGCGAGCCGCTCCTGCCCTTCGACGCCCACGCGATCGCCCTCGGCGGCGCGGCCGAGGCGCGCTGGGACCTCGAGAGCGGTCTGCCCGCCAATCCCGCGCAGCTCGTGGCCATCGATGGCGTCAGCTTCGCGACCGTCCTCCAGATGCGCCGCGGCCTGCGCGAACTGCCGAGCGGGGCCGACTGGGACGAGACCCGCCAGGATTTCCCGGCCTTCCAGATCAGCGCCGCCCTGCCGCGCGGCCTGCGCCTGGGCGTCGGCTATCGCGGTGACCTGCGGAGCCGCGGGGCCTTCTCGCTCCAGGTGCCCTTCGACCTCGACGCGGTGGACCACTACGCCCTGCGCTACGTGCAGGACGGCAGCCTCGCCCGCTTCCCGATCAGTTTCGCCTTCGCCCTCGCCGAGCGCTATCGCCTCGGCCTCGGCCTGAACCTCTACCGCGGCAGCCTGAACCAGGAGTGGCTCTACGACTTCCCCAGCGCGACCGGCGGGGACCCGGACCTCGGCTACCAGGACCGCAAGGTGCGCCGCGAGGGGAGCTGGCGCGGCACGGGCCTCGCCCTCGGCCTGCAGGCGCAGCCCTTCGGCCCGGCGACGACCCTCTCGCTGCGCCTGGACAGCGGCGCCGACCTCAAGGGGAGCAGCCGCATCGAGACGGCCGGTGAGGCGGCCGTCAGCGAGGCCGCCGTCGCCGGCGAGCTGCCGCTGCGCTGGGCGCTCGGCCTGGCGCGGCGCCTGCCGCGCGGCACCCTGGTCTCGCTGCAGTGGGACCACGAACAATGGAGCGACTACCGGGCGCCGCTGGGCGCCGTCCCCCTGCGCGACGTCGATCGCCTTGCGCTGGGGCTGGAGCTGCTCTGGAGCGAAGTGCCGCCCGCGAGCCGCCCGCAGCGCCGGCTGCCGCTGCGCCTCGGGCTGCGCGTCGGCGATTGGCCGGGCCCGGACGCGTTCACCGGCGCCGCCATCCGCGAGACCCTGCTCAGCGCCGGCACGGGGATCGATCTCCAGTCGGGTCGCGGTTCCCTCGACCTCACGGTCTTCTGGCAGCGGCTCGCGATCGGGGACGCGACCAGCGAGCGGCGGCTGGGTGTCGCCCTCAGCCTGCGCACCTCCGAGACCTGGACCCGGCGCAGCCAGCCCTTCTAGCCCCGTTTCGCCCGAGGAGAGGCAATGCTCAAGCGTTTCGTTCCGACCGCCGCCCTGCTGCTGCTCGGCCTCCTGGCCGCTGGCTGTCAGGGCGAACTCGACCAGTCCGATCTCGACGCGCTCGCCGCCCTGCCGGCCGCCGAGCGCGCCGCGCGCATCGAGCAGCTGATCGCCGCGCACCCGGAGCAGCCGCAGCTGCCCGGCCTGCTCGCGAAGGCGCGCTACGAGGACTACGCGGGCCTGGCGCCGCAGGCGCGCATCGAGGCGATCAAGGCGGCTCTGCGCGACGACCCCGAGAACGCGATCACCTCCAAGCTGCTCGGCGACGCCTACGCCGACTGCGCCCGCGGCGAGGGCGGCGTGAGCTATCTGGACAGCGCGCTCTTCGCCTACGAGAACGCGGCCCTCAAGGCGCCGCACTTCTTCTCGGCCGTCGGCAGCGTCGGCGCGCTCTACGACGAGAAGGAGGACTTCGAGCAGGCCATCGCCTGGTACGAGAAGGCGCTCCTCCTCGTGCCGGACCACGTGCCCACGCTCTGCAACCTGGGCGCCAGCCACTACAATCGCGGCGACTACGCGCAGGCCATGGACTACTACCGCCGCGCGCTCGCGCTGGACCCGCGCAGCCAGGACGCGCACTTCAATCTGGGCGTCGCCTTCGCCGAGGCGACGATCTACCGCGAGGCGATCCGCGAGTGGCGGGAAGTGGTCGCCATCGACAGCACGACGGCCGTCGCGAAGGAGGCGGCGAAGAACGCCGACCTCCTGCAAGACGTCCTCGACGAGACCATCTACAAGGGCGGCAAGAAGAGCCGCCGCATCAATCTCCAGGGCACTGAGTGATCGGGGCAGGGCGGCGCCGCCGCGGCGACGGCCTCACCCCCAGCGAGGAGGAGCCATGAAGCGAATCGTCCACGTCGTCGGCACGGGCACCATCGGCGAGCCTCTGATCGGGCTGCTCGTCGAGCACAAGCGGGAGCTCGGCTTCGATGAGGTCACCTTCCACAAGCGCACGCCCACGCCGCTGGACCAGCCGAAGATCAAGGACCTCATCCGCCGCGGCGCCAAGCTCAGCGCCGACGCGGACGCCAGGACCGGCTTCGCGGCGATGGACCTGGAGGTCACCTACGGCGCCGAAGAGGCCATCGAGCGCGCGCAGGTGATCATCGACTGCACGCCCTCGGGCAATGCGATGAAGGAGACCCTCTACAGCCGCTTCGACGACGGGCGCCGGCGCTTCGTCGCCCAGGGCAGCGAGTTCGGCTTCGGCAAGCCCTATGCGCGCGGCATCAACGACGACGCCCTCGACTACGACAAGGACCACTTCATCCAGGTCGTCAGCTGCAACACGCACAACATCTCGGCGATCATCCAGAACGTGGCCCTCGAGCCGCACGGCGAGGACAACCTCCTGCGCGGGCGCTTCCTCTGCCTGCGGCGGGCGAATGACATCAGCCAGGCCGGCAGCTTCATCCCGGCGCCCGAGGTCGGCAAGCACGGCGACGCCCGCTTCGGCACGCACCACGCCCGCGACGCCTACCACCTCTACAAGACGAAGGGCCTGGAGCTGGACCTCTTCTCGAGCGCGATGAAGCTGAACACGCAGTACATGCACATCATCCACTTTGCGCTCGCTCTGCGCCGGGCGACGGACAAGGAGACGGTTCTCGATCAGATCCGCAGCAACGATCGCCTGGCGCGCACGAATCAGGCGAGCGCGGGTGTCGTCTTCTCCTTCGGGCGCGACCACGGGCACTACGGCCGCATCCTCAACCAGACCGTCTTCGCCGTGCAGAGCCTGCACGTCAGCGAGGACGGCAAGGAGGTCTCCGGCTACTGCTTCACGCCGCAGGACGGCAACAGCCTGCTCAGCAGCGCGGCCGCCGCGGTCTGGCACTTCTATCCGGACGAGACCGTGAAGCGGCTGGACTGCCTGAAGCCCTTCTTCTTCAGCGAGGTCTAGGCGCCGGCGAGCAGGGCGTCGAGGGGGAGCGGCTGGAAGGCGGCGCGCTCCCCCTTCGCGTTCTCGGTCCAGAGGAGACGGCCGCTGGGGGCCGCGCGCTCGTGCTCGAAGTAGACGAACCAGTCCTCGGCACGCTGGCGCGCGAGCAGGCGGGCTTTGGTCTCGAGCGTGACCAGCGGCTGGAGGTCGTAGCTCATGATCCAGGCCAGGGGCAGGTGGCTGCTCGTCGGGATGAGGTCGCCGGGGTAGAAGAGCCGGCGGCCGCCGGGCAGGTCGATGAGCACCGACTGGTGGTGGGGGGTGTGGCCGGGCGTCGGCAGGAGCCGCACACCGGGCAGGATCTCCACCTCGCCGTCGACGCGCTCGAGCAGCCCCGCCTCCGCCACCGGCAGGAAGTTGCGCGCGAGATAGCTCGCGCGGCTGAGGGCGTGGGGGCGCACGGCGTCCTCCCACTCGCCGCGCTGGACGAAGTAGCGCGCGGCGGGGAAGCTGGGCAGGGCGCGGCCCTCGGCGTCGAGGCGCGTGTTGCCGCCGCAGTGGTCGAAGTGCAGGTGCGTGTTGACGACGTGCGTGACGTCCGCGGGCGAGAGGCCGCAGGCGGCCAGCCCGCTGAAGAGGTCGCCCGTGCGCTCCAGGGGGAACTGCGCGAGGAAGCGCGCATCTTCCTTGTCGCCGAGACCGGTGTCGATGAGGAGCCGGAAACCCGGTCCCTCGACGAGCAGGCAGTTGAGGCCGAGCAGGATGCGGTTCTCGGCGTCGGCGGGATCGCCCCGCTCCCAGAGCACGCGCGGAACGACGCCGAACATGGCGCCGCCGTCCAGACGGAAGCGGCCGTCGCTGAGGCTGTGCAGTCGCAGTTGCGCCATGGCGATTCCTCCTCGCGCCTGCGGCGACGGGCCGGGCGCGAATAGCTTAGCCGGACGGCCGGCGCGCGCAAGGGCGGGGAACGCCCGGCGGGCGCCGGCCGCCGCGGCGCGGAGGTGCCGATGAGCGAGCGGATGCGCGCGATCTGGAACGCCGACCTGCATGCGCGGCTGCTGGCCGGCCTGGCCGCGGTGGGGGACTTCCAGCTCGCGCGGCAGGGGTCGCTCGACCCGCGGAGCCTGCGCGAGAAGAGCGGCTGCAGCGATCTCGTCAGCGCCGTCGACACCGAGAGCGAGGCGCGCCTGTCCGATCTGCTCGGCGCGCTGCTCCCCGCCGCGGGGCAGCTCGGCGAGGAAGGGCTGCGGCGGGCCGGCGCCGGCGAGCTGGTCTGGGTGGTCGATCCCCTGGACGGCACCACCAACTACGCCCACGAGCATCCCTTCTTCTGCATCTCCGTGGCCCTGGTCGCGGGGCGCGAACCGCTCGTCGCCGCCATCCACGCGCCGCAACTGCGGGAGACCTTCCACGGCTGGGGCGGCCACGCCTGGCTCGGTCAGGGGCTCCCCC
>VGXI01000125.1 GCA_016873475.1 bacterium
GGGGGCCAGCGGCTCGGTCAGCTCGCCGGCGACGGCGTAGGAGAGCTTGATCACTTCCGTCTCGAGCGGCAGGTACTCGCTGCGCTTGCGCTCGGCCGTGAGCAGCTCCATCTCCTCCTGGAGCAGGCTGCTGCGCGGCGCAACCCGCAGGACGCCGTACTCCTCCTTCACCGTGTAGCCGTTCGCGCTGCAGACCGCGGCCAGGGCCTCGCGCCAAGGCACGGCCGTCAGGTGCACCGAGACCTTGCCCTGCACTTCCTTGCCGGCGACGATGTTGACGCCCGCGAACTCGGAGAAGGCGTGCAGCAGGGTGCGGAACTCGGCGCCCCGCATCTCGAGCGTGATCGGCGCGCTGTCGCCCTTGGCGGGGCGCTTGCCGCTGAGCAGGAGCGGCTCGGGCTCGCGCTCGGCGCGCTTCGCGGCCGGCGTCTCCGCCTGGGCGAACTGCCGCGGCGCGGCCGTCGGCGCTGCTTCGCCGGTCAGTTCCTCGACCGCGGCGGCAAGGGTCAGCTCGCGGCCGAACTCGGGAGCGCCGCTCGGCGCGGATAGGGCCGGCGACTCGGCCGGGGCGCTGGCCGCAGGCGCCGGCTCGGCCACGACCGCTGCGCGCCTCTCGCCGGCCGGCGCGCTCGCGGCGCCGGTGGCCGGAGCGGACAGCGCGGCGAAGAGCGCCTCGCCGCTCGCGATGCCGCTGGCGGCGCTGGCGATGAGCGGCGCCGGTGCGCTCGCGGTCTCCGGCTCGGCTGTGGGCGTCGCCCCGGGCGCGGCCGGGGCGGCGGTCCAGACCACCTTCGGCTCCTCGGCGCGCGCCGGCTCCGTCGCCGCCGGGGCCGGCAGCTCGCTGGGCGGCGCCGGCAGCTCGGCGAAGAGCTGCTCGGCCGCCGTCGGCTCGAAGGGATCGCTGGCGACGAAGATCGGATCGCTGGCGGCGGCCGGGATCAGGGCCGGCAGCGGCGCCTCGCTCGCGGGGCTCGCCGCGCTCTCCCAGGCGGGGGGCGCCGGATCCTCGCTGGCCAAGAACACCGCGACGCTGGGCTCCGCGGGGGCCGCCACGGCCGATTCACGGTTCAGCCCGGAGAGGTCGGCCGGCCGCAGGGCGGGCGCGGCGGGCGCCTCGGCCACGGCAGCGGGCGCGGATGGCGCCGGCTGCGATTCCGCTGCCGGCGCGGCGGCGCTCGCCGTCGGGCTGAGGACGACGCGCAGGCTGCGCTCGCCCACTTCCGTGAGGAAGTTCTGCGCCGAGGCGAGGTCGAGCACGACGCGGGCCTTGAGGCCGCCCGGCTCTTCGGGCTCGTTCTGGCCGACGCGGATCCGCTGCAGCGCGCCTTCGCCCGGATAGCTGGCCTGCGCGAGCACGGTCCGCACGCCGGGGAAGTCGAGGACGATTCGGTCCGGCTCGCTCATCACGAGGTTACGGCTCTCGAAGGGGCCGTCGAAGCCGAGGATCAGCACGCCGTTCTCCCACTGCAGGGAGTCGAGCAGCGTGGCCGCCTGGGCTGACGGGCCGGTTGCGGCCAGGATGGCCAGCAGACCGGCGATCCTCATGGTCTTGACGAGCATCTCACTCTCCTTCCTTGGCGAGCTCCAGGCGGACCTGCTGCCGCGAGTCGCCGTTGCGCATCCAGGCGATGAGGGCCGCCTCGTCGATGGCGACGACCTGGCCCTCATCGATCGGGTCGCCCTTGGTCAGGGCGTAGCTGTCGCCGTTCTCGTCCTCCACCAGCGCGATGTAGCCGCCGTCGCGCAGGCGCACGATGCCGACCAGCACGGCGCTGCGCAGGTCGAGCTCGGCCGAGCTGCGCTTCGTCCCGACGGCGTAGTCGGGCAGCGCGAAGGGGTCGCGCGCCAGGCTGGCCTCGTAGGGCACGGTGCGCAGATCGAAGCGCTGGAGCGGAAAGACCTCTTCGGGCGGCGCCAGCGCGCTCGGCGTCGCCGGCGCGGGCGTCTCGGCGAGGGCCGGCAGCGCGCCGGCGAGCGCGCAGAGCGCCGCCAGCAGCAGGCCGGACGCGGGACGATCAACGCTTCGCATTGCTGGCCTCCTGGGCAGGCTTGGCCTTGGCGAGCTTGCCGGCCTTGGCGGAGGTCGCCTTGCCGCGCGCGGACGCACCGGGAGTCGCCGGTTCCGGAGCGGCGGCGACGGTGGCGACGGCGCCGGAGTCCATCATGTAGAGGGTGGCCTGGAAGGTAGCCTCGATGCTGCCGTCCTTGAAGCCGCCCTCGATGGTCTTGCGCTTGGAGGTTTCGTCGAGCCCCTTGAGCGTGAGCCCCTCCGTGCGGATCACCCGCGAGGCGTTGGCGACCTGGGCGATGAACTGGCCGACGTTGTGGTAGTCGCCGTGCACGCGCATCTCGATCGGCCGCGTCTGCACGCCCTCGCCGGGCGCCCCCGGGCCGGGCTGCAGGAGGTCGATCTTGACGCCGACCGCGCCGGCGAGGCGCGCGATCTCGCGCAAGAACTCGGGCATCTCCTCGGTGCGCGGCAGCAGCGCTTCGAGGCGCTGCCAGTCCTGCTGCATCTCGGCCATGCGGGATTGCAGAGCCTCGAGCCGCCCCGCCCGACTGCGGGCGATGCCCAGCTTGCGCTCCTGCTCGGCGAGCTCGGCCTCCAGACGCGTGATCTGCGCCCGTTTCACGCGATAGGTGAAGGGCAGCAGGGTGCTCCCGAAGAAGACATAGCCCAGCAGCAGCGTGATGAGGATCGTGAAGGCCCGCCGCTGGACGAGGGGATCCTGCAGGTTCATGACGTCTTGCCCTCGGGACTGGGTTCGGGTGCCGGCGCGGGCGGCGGGCCGCTGCCCCCCCAGGCCGCCGACACCGTGAAGAAGATCATCTGCTTCGTGCCGAGCAGGTTGCGCTCGGCCTTGACCAGCTGGACGGTGTTGAAGTTGCCGCTCAGCTCCATCGCCTTCATCAGGTCGGAGACCGGCTGGAAGCCTTCGGCGATGCCCTCGAGCGTACTCTTGTTGCCGCCCTGGCTGCGGCCGAGCTGCTTGAGCCAGAGGCCGGGCGGCAACACGAGGTTGACGGCGTTCAGCCACTCGACATTCTCGAAGCGGTGCACCTCGAGCTGCTTGAGGACATCCAGGCGCTGCGTGAGCAGGGCGCTCTGCACCTCGAGCTGCTCGATCGCCTTGGTCTGGCGGGCGAGGCGCTCCTCCTCCGCGTTCTGCTCGACGCGCTTCGCCTCGAGCGCCGCCAGGCGGCGGCTCTGCTGGAGGAAGGTGTAGGCCCCGGCCGCCACGATGAGGAAGGCGCCCAGGTAGATGGCGAGCGAGACCTTGCCGGGCACGCGCAGCTGGCGCTGGCGGGGCCGATCCTCGCTGGGCAGCAGGTTGATGCGAATCATGCGCTCACCTCCCGCAGACCGAGCCCGACCGCGACGCCGAGCAAGGCCGGCAGACCCAGCTCACGCATCTCGGATTCCATCGCGGGGTCCAGCTCGAGCGCGGCCAGGGGATCGACGGCCTTCACCGGCAGGCGCAGGCGCTCTTCGAGCCGCTCGCGCAGCACGGGCAGATTGCCGCCGCCGCCCGAGAGGAAGACGCCGCTGAGTTCCTCGACCTCGCCGGCCGAGCGCAGGTAGGCGAGGCTGCGCTCGAGGCCGACGGCGATCTCCTCGGCAAGGCGGGCGATCGTTTCCTGACCCGCCTCCTGCGGATGCGTGTTCTCGACGTTGTTCGTGCTGATCAGCTTCAGCGCGTCCTCGTAGGGGATCTCCAGGTCGCGCTGGAGGGCCTCGACGTACTGACCGCAGCCGACGCTGAAGTCCCGCGTGAACAGCGGGAAGCCCTCGCGGACGATGCTGACGTTCGTCACCTCGGAACCCACGTTCACCAGGGTGGCCAGGGGTTCCTCGCGACGCAGGCCCTCGTGCAGGTTCTGGATCGCGAAGGTATCGACGTCGATCACCGCGGGGCTGAGCCCGGCGTCGCGCAGCAGCGAGAGGTGCTCGTAGATCACCTCGCGCTTGGCGGCGACGAGCAGGACCTCCATCTTGCCGTCGCCGGCGTTGGGCTCGAGGAGCTGGAAGTCGAGGCTGACGTCCTCGATCTCGAAGGGGATGTGGCTGGAGGCCTCCATCTCGATGAGGGCCCGCGCTTCTTCGCTGCTCATCCGATCCATGAGCAGGCGCTTGACGATGACCGAGCGGCTGGAGACCGCGCTCACCACCTTGCCCTTCTTGATGCCCGCGTTTGCGAAGGCGGCCTCGATCGCTTCCAGCAGCAGATCCCTGTCCATGATCTCACCCTCGACGACCGCGTCCGGGGAGACATGGGAGGTGCCGTAGCGCAGAAGGCGCGGTCCGTTCTCGCCGCGGCCGATCTCGACGACCTTGACGAGCCGGCTGCCGATGTCGAGGGCGACCACGTGATCGCTCTCTTTCTTGAAGGGCAGCTTCATTTCACCTCCTGGGGAGCGGGGCGGCGGGCAATGCGCCAACCCGGCCGGACTCCGGTTGCACCTTCAGGGCTGCAAGCGACGTGCCATCCTTCCTCATGAGGGCGGAGGGTCGGGCGTCGTCGGGGGCTTCTGACTGCGCTCTAGCAGGATTGCTTCCAGACGGCGGACATTCTCGAGCGCGGCCTCGCGCACCCGGGGATGCTCGGCAGTTTCCGCCACCGCCAGCCACATTTCGCGGGCCAGCCGCGGATCGCCGCCGAGTTCGTCGATGCGGGCCACGAAATGCCTCCAGGCCGGGTGGGCGTCCGGGCAGCGCCCCGCCCGCGCGAAGGCGGCCCGTGCCTCCCGGTAGTTTTCGAGCCACAGGTAGTGGAAGAAGCCCTGCTCGTAGGGATAGACCCAGTAGGTCGGATTGGCCCGCTCCGCATAGGCCAGCCAGCGCAGGGCACCTGCGGGGTCCTGCATGTCCGTGGCGCGGACGACGGCCGCGAAGAGGGTGGCGCGGTGGAAGGCGGGGTCCAGGCGCAGGAGGCGCTCGACGCGCGCGTTGAAGCTCGCGAGGTCGTGCTGGCCGAGACGATAGCCGCCGTAGTACTGGAGCAGATCGAACCAGTAGTAGTCCGCGAGCAGCGCCTCGCTGCCGAGCAGCACGGCTTCCAGCGGCCGCTGGGGCTCCTGCTGGCGGATCAGCGGCGCCGGCTGGCTGAGCTGCGCGCCGGCGAGCAGCAGGAGGCTGAGCGCGACGAGGGCCAGCGAACGCGGCATCAGCGGATCTCGCGACGCGCGAAGATGGCCGCCGCTGCGCCGACGAGCGCCAGAAAGTAGAGCAGCGTGTAGCCCAGCGCGCCGAGCAGCGCCCCGGGGGCGGGCAGGTCGCCGCCGACCAGGCTGGTGCGCACGCGGTAGAGCTCCAGGTGCGGCAGCAGCCAGTGTGCGGCCAGGGCCAGCGCGCGCAGGAAGCCGCTCTCGGTCAGGGCCGCGAAGCGCAGGAGATCCGCCGAGAGGTGCCCGGCGGCGAAGACGGCGAGCGCGAGGAAGAGCGTCATCACCAGGCCGGTGAAGGTCGAGAAGAGGAGCACGATGCCGGCGAGCAGGCTCATCTCGAGGAACACGTAGAGCAGCGCCGTGCCGAGGCCCGGCAGGAGCGGCACCCGCGTCGCCCAGCCGATGGCGAGGTAGATCAGGGTCGCGGCGCCGATGACGAGGCCGAGTGTGCCGAGCAGGCCGGCCAGGCGCCCGAGCAGGTACTCCTGGCGCGAGATCGGCCGCGCCAGAACGCTCAGCCAGATGCCGCGCTCGCGCTCGCGGTGGAGCGTCCAGGCCCCCAGCACCAGCATCGTCAGCAGCGCCGAGGCGTGGATCCAGGCCAGGGCGGCGTCGTGAAATGTCTTCTCGCGCCCGCCCAGGGTGAGCGGCGCCATCAGGGCGAGGACGCCGAGAACGACGGCGCCCAGCCCGAGCAGGCTGTAGAGCAGGCGGTCGCGCAGGGCCTCGCGCAGGCTGGCCAGCGTGAGCACGACGACGTTCCTCATACGCGCTCCTTGTCGCGGTCGCGGTCGCGCGCGCGCGCGGGCTCGCTCACGGCCGCCGGCGCGGCGTCCTCGGCGATGCTGGCCAGGATCTCGGCGGCGGGCAGCTCACGGCGCTCGGCCAGCTCGAGGATCGGGATGCCCAGCGCGCTCCAGCGCTGCAGCAGGGTCTGGGCGCGCGCGAAGGACAGGCCGCGGTAGGCGGCGGTGTCGCCCTCGCGCACGCCCTCGAGGTCGGGCGCGTCCAGGCGCGCCTCCTTCGCCTTCTCGAAGGGAATGCGGATGTCCATCGCCAGCGGCAACGCGCCCACGGCGCCGAGGTCGATCTCCCGCCCGATGCGGCCCTCCGCCAGCACGCCCAGGCGATCGGCGAGCGTCTGCAGCTCCGTGAGGACATGACTGGAGACGATCATCGCCGTGCCGGCGCGCTTGTGTTCGAGGAGGATCTCGATCACGCGCTGCCGCTGCAGGGGATCGAGCGCAGTCAGCGGCTCATCGAGGATCAAGCGCTCGGGTCGCGCGAGCAGGGCCAGCGCGAGCGCCACGCGCTGCTGTGTGCCGCGGGAGAGCTGGCGCAACTCGCGGCGGCTGACGCCGCTGAGATCGAACTGCGCCGCCAGCCAGTCGACGCGGTTCCGCGTCGTCACCAGGCGCGAGGCGACGAGCGCGGCATGGAAGCGCATCAGCTCGCGCACGGTCAGGTTGGGCGGGAATTGCGGGTTCTCGGGGCAGTAGCCCAGGCGCAGGTGCACGTCGCGGTCGCCGGGGCGCCCGCCGAGGATGTGGATCGCGCCGCCATCGGGGCGCGCGAGGCCGGTGAGCAGGCGAAAGGTGGTGGTCTTGCCGGCGCCGTTGCGGCCAAGGAGGCCGTAGACCTCCCCGCGCTCGACGCGCAGGCCGAGTCCGCGCAGCACACATTGCCGGCGCCGCAGGCCGAGCCGATAGCTCTTGCGCAGATCCTCGACGCGCAGCAGCGCGGCGTCGCTCGTGCTCATGCTCGTGGCGCCTCCCCCGCTCGGCTGCGGTCACTTCTTCCCCGCAGCGGGCAGAAACTGACCATTATCGCCGCGAACGGCCCGTCTTGCCGGGCTGTCGCACGGGGCGTTCCAATCCGCAGGGAGCGGTCGCGCCCGACGCGTGGGGATCAGCCGTTGCTGAGGGTCTGGATGAGCAGGCCGCCGGTGCCGTAGCAGTTGAGGCGGTAGCGCTGCGCCGCGCCGACGGCGACCGGATCCTGGTAGTCGACGATTCCCTCGAGGGCACCGCCGCCGATCGAGAGCCCGACGCCGCCATTGAAGGGATTCGTGACGAGCACGTTGCCGGGCAGGTTGGCTTGGATGTCGGCCAGGGCCGTTGCGGCCGGCGGATAGCTGCCGAAGTTGCTGGCCGCGTAGGATTCGACGGCGAGCTGACAGGTGTGGGCGTTGCCCTTGACCGAGGCTTCCATGGCCCGATTGCGCATGCTGGTGAAGTTCATCGTCCCCATAGTGGCGAGGATACCGATGATCACGATGACGACCATCAGCTCGATGAGCGTGAAACCGCGACTCGATGTCAGGTGTCCACGCACAGGGGACCTCGAGAACTGGGGAAAAGAGGCGGCGGGAGCACCCAGCTCCCGCCGTCCACAGCACGGAACTACCCGTTGGAGAGCGTTAGCACGAGGGCGTTCGTCTTCCCGTAGCAGTTGAGCTGGTACATGTTCGCCACGCCGGTACCGGCGGGGTCCACGTAGTCAACCATGCCTTCGACAGCAGCACCGGTGCAGGTGAAGCCGTCACCGCCAGCGAAGGGATTGACGAAGGCGGCGCCACCGGGCATGGCGGCCTCGATCAGACCCTCATCCGCAACCGCGGGATAGATGCCGTTCGACTGCACGGCCAGGTCCTCGATCGCGAGCTGCGCCGTGTGGCCGTTCGACTTGACGGCCGCCTCACGGGCGCGATCCTGCATCGCGACGAAGTTCGGGATGGCGATGGCGGCCAGGATGCCGATGATCACCACCACGATCATGAGCTCGATCAGGGTGAAACCCTTGTTGGAAAACATCTGAGATACCTCCTGTTGGTCCGCCGAATCGGGCGCCGGTGGCTCCTTGTCGGTCCGGGCCCCTCAACGCAAGGGTGATGCCAAGCCCACCTTGCAGATTGGGGAGCCTCAAGCCGCGCGCTGGCCGAGGCTTGCGACTCCCGTTGCACCCTGCACGCGCGTCCCGCGACGCCGACCCGTGCAGATTGGGCCCCGCGGGGCCCGAGGGCTTCACTCCACCAGCACGCCATCGCGCGTTCGATCCAGGCCGTAGCGCTGGATCTTGCGATAGAGCGTGGACGCGTTGATGCCGAGGATGGAGCTGGCCTTCTTCTTCTGCCAGCCAGTGGACTCGAGGACCTGGAGGAGGTACTCCCGTTCCAGCTCCTCGAGCGTCGCGCGCGGCTTGCCCTCGAAGAAGGACTTCGCCCCGCGCTCCGGATTGCCCAGCAGCTTCTCCGGCAGCGAGTCGCGGTCGAGCGTCTCGCGCTCCTCCAGGAGCACCGTGCGCTCGAGGACGTTCTCCAGCTCGCGCACGTTGCCGGCCCAGTCGGACTCACAGAGCAGCTCCATCGCCTCCTTGCTGACGCCCTTGATCGGCAGGCCGCGCTTCTCGGCCAGGCGCTGGAGGAAGTGCCGCACGAGGAGCGGAATGTCCTCGCGCCGGTCGCGCAGGGGCGGCACCGTGAGCGGAATCACGTTGAGGCGGTAGTAGAGGTCCGGACGGAAAGTGCCGCGCTCGACCTCGGCCTCGAGGTCGCGGTTGGTGGCGGCGAGCACGCGCACGTCGACTTTGACGGGCGTCGTGCCGCCGACGGGCAGGAACTCGCGCTCCTGCAGGGCCCGCAGCAGCTTGACCTGGAGGGCGGGCGTGATCTCCCCCACCTCGTCCAGGAAAATCGTGCCGGACTCGGCGACCTTGAAGAGGCCCTCCTTGTCCCGGATGGCGCCGGTGAAGGAGCCCTTCACGTGGCCGAAGAGCTCGCTCTCGAGCAGGTTCTCGGGCAGCGCGCCGCAGTTGACGCCGACGAAGGGCTTGTCGGCGCGGCCGCTCATGAAGTGGATGGCGCGCGCGATCAGCTCCTTGCCGGTGCCGCTCTCGCCGCCGATGAGGATGGTGCTGTCGGTCGGCGCCACCTTGCGGACGATCGCGAAGATGCGCTGCATCGCCTCGCTGCTGCCGATGATCGATTCCAGCGAGGAATCGTCCTGGAGCTGGCGACGGAGTTGGACGTTCTCGCTCCTCACCTCGCGCAGCGCCAGCGCGTTGCGCACCACCATCTTGATCTCCTCGTTGCGCGCCTGTTTGATCAGGTAGTGGAAGGCGCCCTTGTTGACCGCCTCGATCGCCGTTTCCTGGCTGGCGTAGGCGGTCAGCAGGATGACCGGAATCGAGGCGTCGATCGCCTTGATGCCGGCGAGCAGCTGGATGCCGTCCATCTCCGGCATGCGGATATCGCTGATCACCAGGTCCGCGCGCCAGTTCTGCAGCTCGCGCAGGGCGGCCTTGCCGCTGGAGACGGCCCGGATCTCGTAGCCTTCCTTGGCCAGCATGATCGACAGGAAACGGATCAT
>VGXI01000126.1 GCA_016873475.1 bacterium
GATGATCGCGCGTGCGCGCAAGGGCGAGAGCATCGGCCGGCTCGCCGTGCCCTTCGGGCCCTTCCTCGCGCTCGGGGGATTGGTGGCTGTCTTCTGGGGGCCACCGCTGATCCAGGCCTACCTGCGCCTGTCGGGCCTGGCCCGCTAGCGAAAACGCCGGACCTTGCCGTCCGGCGCTCGTCGCTGCACGAATCCTCGGCGTGACTGGGCTAGTAGAGCGCTTTGATCGTCGACCAGCTGCCGCCCTCTGGGTCGAAGGGTAGCTCGGGGACCCCCGTGATGATCTCGACGTGCACGGTGACCGGCCGGCGCAGTTCCTCGTGGGCGCCGCCACCGGCGCTGACGCCGCCGAACCAGGCCGCCTCCCAGATGTAGTCGCCGGCCGCTGTGGGCGCCGTCGCCACGAGGGACACGGGGAACACGATGTCGCCCGTGCCGCCGTCGTCGCCGGTGCCAGTGGGACCGGTCGCCAGCGCGACGACAACGTCGTTGTGATCGTACAGGATGCCGCGGATCCAGCCGTACTCCTGGCCGCCCGTCAGGATCACGGTCAGCGGGTCGCCGGGGGCATAGTATGCGGCGTTCAAGTGGGCCTGGACGTTGCCGCGGTGCTCGTGGCAGCCGTTGCAGGTCGGCGTGTCATCGCTGTGGCAGCTCGCGCAGCGGTTCGTGTAGAAACTCGGCTCGGCAAGGGCCATCCCGGCCAAAGCCGTCAAGACGAAGAGCGAGGCGGTGACCCGGCGGACGAACAGCCTGGGTGGACCTCCTGGGTGAGTGGCAATGGCTGGAAACGAGGGCTGATGCTCGAGAATACCCGGCGCCGCTCGGCCAGGCCAGGACATTCACGCTATTGAAACCTGGAATTAGGGGTTTCCGCCAGGCGCCTGCGGCGCCCAGAGGTAGACGCGGGCCGTGCGGTTCTTGGGCCCGTTCCAGGCCGGCAGCTCCTTGCGCGCATCGCATTCCTCGCTCAGGAAGCGGCGGAAGGCGCCGTCGCGGTCGAGCTGGGCGATCAGCTCGTCGTTGACCAGGTACCAGGTGCGCCCCGTCGGCTGCCGCCACTCGGGCTTCAGCTCCCACTGGATCATCGTCTGGCGGTCGGTCTCGTTCAGCCGCGCCGGCTCCTCGCCCAAGTAGTAGCTGACCGCCTCGCTGCCCGAGCTGATGATCCGGTCGCCTGGCAGCCGCTCGCGCTGAATGTAGGCCACCGCCTGCCGCCAGCGGATGCGATCGCCATGCTGCACGGTGTAGTAGAGCGCGAGGCGTTGCAGCGAGACGGCCGCCAGCAGCAGCGCCGCCAGCAGGTTGAGGTGCCGGCGCTCGCGGCTCTCGGTCAGCGCGAGTCCGGCGAGGAGCACGAAGAAGGGCAGGGCGAAGAAGACGTAGTAGTTGGTGGCGATGATCTTGGCAGTCGAGGCGGCGGCGACGAGCACGGGACCCAGGCCGCCGACGGTGAGAAAGAGCGTGAAGCGCCGCCGCTCGCGATCGCGCTGCCCGCGGAGCGACCAGACGCCCAGCAGCATGGCGACCGCGAGCGGCAGGCCGAGGTGATAGCCCAGTCCCGCGAGCAGCACGAAGGGGCTGTCGCCGTAGTGGCGGGGGAGGTCGGCGAAGCGCTCGCCGAAGCTGACCAGGCGCCCGAGCGCGGCGAGAACCGGCAGCGCCAGGGCACCGGCGAAGAGGGCCACGCGCCGCCAGGCGAAGCGCGGATCGCGTCCACCGCTCGCCCAGCGCGCGAACAGGGGGTAGACGGCCAGCGCGGGCCAGGCCAGCGCGAGCGAGTACTGCGTCAGCAGGCCGGGGCCGCCCAGTCCGATCACACCATAGAGACGCAGGCGCCCGCCACGCTCCCACCAGTCCCAGGCCAGACGGTAGAGGAAGAGCGCGATCACGAGGAGCAGCGTGTAGTAGCGCGCGTTCTGGCTCCAGAAGACGTGCCAGGGACTGAGCGCCATCAGGAGCGCTGCCCAGAAGGCGGCGCGCTCGCCGGCCGCTCGGCGGAAGAGCAGGTACAGCAGGGGCACGCTCGCGATGCCGAGCAAGGCGGGCAGCAGGCGCAGCGCGAACTCGCTCGTGCCGAAGGCGTCCACCATCTGCCGCTCGAGCCAGAAGAAGAGCGGGTAGGCGTCCGTCGGGCGCTTGCCGCTCAGGTACTGCGTGAGCCAGAGGGTGTTGGCCTCGTCGATCCAGAGGCTCCAGGTGCCGAGTCTGGCGAAGCGCAGGACCGCGGCGAGACCCGTAAGCCCGAACAGGCTCAGCCAGTGGCCGCCGCCGAGCCTCAAGGCTCGCGCTCCGCGCCCCGCGCGCCCGGCAGGCGGCGGGCCGGGCGCGGCACGGCGTCCCGCGACTCGAAGATGTCGCTCCGCAACCAGCCGAAGTGGTGCATCGCGTAGCGGGCGAGGGTCTCCAGGGTGAGCAGCCCGTATTCGAGGCTGCGCGAGAAGTTGATGCTGCTCGCCTCCTCCATGTAGCGCACGGGCACGGGGATGTCGCCCAGACGGAATCCGAAGTGCACGACCTGGGCGAGGAACTGGCTGTCGAAGACGAAGTCGTCGCTGTTGCGCTCCCAGGGGATCGTCTCGAGCACCGTGCGCCGGTAGGCGCGCATGCCGCTGTGGAAGTCGCCCAGGTTCTGGCCCAGCCAGAGGTTCTCGATGACCGTCAGGCCGCGGTTGGCCAGGTACTTGTAGAGAGGCATCCCGCCGGCGAGCGACTCGCGGCGCGAGCGGATGCGATTGCCGAGCAGCACGTCGATGTGCCCGGCGCCGAGGAGACCCGCCATGTGCGGGACCAGCCGCGCGTCGTACTGGTAGTCGGGGTGGATCATCACGACGATCTCGGCGCCGTGGTCGAGCGCGGCGCGATAGCAGGTCTTCTGGTTGCCGCCGTAGCCCTTGTTCGTCTCGTGTTCGATCACGGTGAGGCCGAGCCGCCTGGCCAGCTCCACCGTGCCATCCTGACTGCAGTCGTCCACGAGGATGATCTCATCGACGCTGCCCGGTGGGATGTCCGCGCAGGTCCGCTCGAGCGTCGGCTCGGCGTTGTAGGCCGGCATGACGACGATGATCTTCTCCTTGGCCATTGGGCTCCTTGGGCGCTCGCGGCGACCGGCTCAGCGCCGACCGCGCGTCCAGACAAAGTACAGCAAGCCGGCCAGGAGGATGAACCAGTAGTTGATGAAGCGATCGAGGAATATCGCGCTGCCGCCGGCGGCCGCCGGAATGCCGAGTCGGGGAAAGAGTTCCGCGAAGAGCGCCTCGACGGTGCCCAGGCCGCCCGGCGTCAGCGGCAGCGTCGTGACGATCGCCGCCGCCAGCGCGAGGAAGGCGACCCGGTCGGGCGTCGTGGGCGCCCCCACGGCGGCCAGGACGCAGCCCAGGCGGGCCGCCTCGAGCAGCCAGAGCGCGAGCGTGGTGAGCAGCAAGAGCGGCAGCCTGCCCAGCGAGCCGAAGAGGCCATGGCTGAAGTCCGCCAGGTACTGCGCATGGCGCTCCGGCAGGCGCCGCGCCAGCGAGCCGCGCAGGCGCGCGAGCAGGACGAGCCCCAGGAGCAGCACGCTGCCCATGACGAGCCCCGCGTAGACGATCTGCGCCACGCCGCCCGCAAAATGGTCGCGGAAGCCGATGATGAAGATCCCGGCGAGCAGGGCGATCAGGGTCAAGAGGTCCAGCACGCGCGAGATGAAGATCGTCCCGCCGGTCCGCACGAGTCCCAGCCCCGCCTCGGCGCGCAGCAGGTAGGCGCTGTAGAGGTCCCCGCCGCGCCCGGGCAGTGCGCAGTTGACGAACCAGGCCCGGAACACCGTGCGGGTCAGCAGGCCCATCCCCACGCGATCGCCGGCGTTCGCGAGCAGGAGCTGCCAGCGCCAGGCGCGCAGGGGCAGGCTCAGGTAGAAGAGCCCGAAGCCGAGCAGGAACCAGCGCAGGTCCGCCGCGCGCACGCCCGTCCAGACGGCCCGCAGGTCCAGGTGCCGCGCGACGTAGACGAAGGCCACGGCGGCGATGGTCAGGCTGAGCAGCAGCTGCAGGCGGCGGTGCCGCGGCGCCGGACGCGCGACTGGGGTCTCGGCCTCGGCCATGCGCTCAGTCCTCCGCCAGGAAGGGGCCGAGCTCGGGCAGGGCGCCGCCCTCGCCGTCCCAGAGTGCGCCGAGATTGCCGAAGCCGGCCTCGGGGCTGCCCGGCGCCGGCGCGAGTCGCCAGACGCCGTCGCTCAGGCTGCTGTCGGGCGCGAAGCTGCCGTCCGCCGCGCGGCGCTCGTAGCGATCGCGCCCGCCGCCATCGAGCAGGAGCCCGATCGTCAGCGACTCGCCGTAGGAGGGGGCCGTCGCCGGCGGGCGCTTGTACTCCTCGCGCAGATCCGCGGCGCCGAGACCGAGCTGGCCCGCGTCGAGGCGATAGAGATCGTCGCCCGCGAGGTCGATGAAGAGCGCGTTGCTGCGGATCATGCCGAGGCCGAGGCTGATGATCTTCGCCTCGTAGCGATCGTTGCCGGCCGCGTCCACGAGCAGCGCGTTCGTGTAGTCCCAGCCGAAGGCGAGGCCGGCGCCCGCGTTCTCGCCGAGGATGTGCTCGTCGTCGCCCGCTTCGTCGAGGATCGCGCCGACGCAGTAGTGGGCGCCGCTCGCCTGCGTGAAGTAGACGCTCTCGTAGCGGTCGTCGCCGGCACCCTCGTAGAGCAGGCCGATCCCGAACCAGTAGCCGCAGCCGAGGCTCCAGTTGCCGCTGCGGTAGCTGTCCCTGCCCCGGATGTCGATCAGTGCGCCCAGGCCGCCGGCCCAGCTGTGGCCGTCGCTGCCGTCGCCGCGGCGGCCCATGCCCGCGCCCTGGGCGGCGTTGGCGGCGATCCGGTGCTCGCTGTGGTAGTCGGCGCGGCCCGCGACCCGCGCGTCCGGCTCGGCCGTGTAGCCGTCGTCGCCGCCCCAGGCGGCGAGCACGCCGACGCCGCCCACGCCGCCGAAGCCCTGCCCCTCGCCGTGCAGGTAGTAGGCGTCGTTGCCGGCGGCATCGAGCAGCAGTCCGCAGCCGAAGTAGCCGGCGCCCTGGCCGCCGGCCTCCAGGCGCCAATCGTCGTCGCCGGCGAGATCGGCGGCGAGGCCGATGCCGAACTGCCCGTAGCCCTGGGCGCGCATCGTCGCCGTGTAGCGGTCGCGCCCGGCGACGTCGACGAGCAAGCCGCAGCCGAGCAGGCCCGCGCCCTGGGCGCCGTCCTCGGCCTCGTAGCCGTCGTCGCCCGCGAGATCGAGGCAGGCCGAGACGGGCAGCGCCCAGCCGTGACTGGCCGCGACGGCCCCCGTGTAGCGATCGTCGCCGCCGAGGTCGAGCCAGAGCAGGCAGCCCGCGGCCGCGTGCTCGCCGCCGTCCACGCCGCTGATCACCACCCGGCCGATCGGCGTGGCGGCGTCGAGCAGGATGCCCTCGCCGCGCCGTGCGGCGGGCGGCAGCGCGGCCAGGGCGAGGCGCGCCGTGTCCAGCGCCTGCGCGGCCTTGAGGGCGCCGTAGGCGAGGGACTGCCGGTCCCAGAGCAGGGCGAGGTCGTCGGCGGCCGGCTGGTAGGCGTCGCTCTCGCGCAGGTCACTGAGCGCTAGCGCCTCCGCTTGGAGCCCCCGGTCGGCGCGGCGGAAGGAGAGCCGGCTCCAGCGCGCGGCCTCGGCGAGGTTGAGCACGAGCACGGCGGCGATGCGCGCGAGCTCGGGATCGAGGGCCGCGAGGGCGGCGCTGTCCGGATCGGCGGCCGCCAGGTACTGGCCGCCGAAGCTGAACGCGCGCTCGCCGCCGCCCAGCTCGCGGCGGATGCGGCCGAGGGCATCGGCGAGGGGCGCCGCCGGGGCGGGCGGTGCCACGACGGCGTTCGCCGAGTAGTTGCGAAAGCCCGGTGCGAAACGCTCGACGGCGAGGTGGTAGGTCAGCTGGTACAGCCCGTCGTCCGCCTCGGCGACGCGCGCGGGATCGAGGTACTTGCGCACGGGATCGGCGAGGCCGTGCAGGTAGCGGGGGATCACCTGCGGCCGGGCGAAGAGGTCCGCGAAGGCGGGGTTCAGATGGGGGACGGTCGCGGGCAGCGGGAAGCGCGTCCAGCTGCCCTGCGGCCGGTAGCCGAGATCGGCCCGCGTGAGGCCGAGCCGGGCGAGACCTTCGCCGAGCAGATCGACGGCCGCGGGGCGCGCCGGCTCCGCGGCGGCAAGCCGCGAGGGCCAGAAGGCGGCGGCGAAGACCAGCAGGACGAGTCCGCGGGGCGCGAGAGACATCGGCGGGCCTCCCGGGGTGGGCCGGGAGCGCGGGCCGGCAGTCGGCCCGCGCTGGGCTCAGGGCAGATCGGCGAGGAAGAGATCGTAGCCGCCGTCCGGCGTGCGGGCGCGGAAGGCGACCTGCTTGCCGTCGGGCGAAACGCGCGGGTCGAGCGCGGACTTGATCGGCAGCCAGGGCGTGAGCTGTCCGCTGTCGAGATCGACGAAGCCCAGGCGGTAGCCCGCCATGGGGTCGCTCTCGACGAGGTAGGAGACGACGAGGCGCCGCTCGCCGGGCAGCCAGTCCGCGCTCGCCAGGTAGTAGCCGGGGAACTCGAAGTCCTCGCTGATCGCGCTGATGCGGGCATCGTTGACGCGCAGGAACTTGATCTTACCCAGGCGCAGCGCCCAGGCGATCTTGCCGCCGCTGGGGCTGGGCGCTGGCACGTGATAGCTGCCCGGACCCTGCTCGAGCGCCTGCTGGTTCTCGCCCGTGCGGGCGATGGCCATCGGGGTCGCGTTCGGCGTGCCGTTGTTGCTGAGCGAGTAGTAGATCGTGCCGCCGTTGTGACTCCAGACGGGATCGCCCTCGTGCTGTGAGGTGCCGTCCGGCGTCAGCTTCGCCTCCTCGCCGTCTTCCAGGCGCATCACCCAGAGTTTGTGCGGGAGCTGCGGGAGGTTGCGCACGAAGACGAGGTAGCGGCCGTCGGGCGAGACGGCCGGGCTGAAGCCCTCGCGCGGCGGCTCGTTGAGGGGCGTCGCGGCGCCGGTCCCCAAGTCCAGGCGCTGCAGGCGGTGCAGGCCGCTCTGCATCGTATCGAAGTAGAGCGTCTTGCCGTCGGGGCTGAAGTCGCAGCGCCCCTCGTCGGCCTCGCTGCGCGTGAGCCGCCGCACGCCGGCGGGCAGCGCGAAGGTATCGGCCGGCGCGGCGGCCGGCCTGCCCATGCCCTGCTTGGCCTGCCAGAGCACGCGCTGCAGAGGGGTCATGTTGGCGGTGTCGGCCGGCGCCGGTGCGGCGCCCTTGTCGGCGGGCTGGGCGCCGGCGACGGAGGCGATCAGCAGCAGCGCGGCGAAGCCGGCGGCGAGGGCGGAGGCGGAGCGCATGGCTAACCCCTTTAGCGGAGCGACAGTGGCGGCCACGGCGCCGATCGGCGGGCCGGGCGGAGCCGGCGGCAGCCTAGCATCGCCGCCGCCGCCCTGGCAAGCCGGCGACTTTCCGGCTGGCGTCGCGGGCGGAGATTGTCTATAGTGTTGGTCTTCTCATTCATTCCCACTCCATTCGCTGCTAGTGTAGAGAACGATCAGTTCAAGATCGGAGTGTGCCCATGGCTGACCGGATGCAGGATCTCTTCGAGGAGATCGTGACCACCCTGCGCGCGGACATGAAGCGCCAGGGCTCCAGCGTCGACCCCCTCCACTACGTCGAGGAAGAGGTGCAGCGCTGGAAGGCGGCTCGCGGCAGCGATGACGGCATCTGGTTCTCCCTCATCCTCCAGATGCTGCGCTTCGGCTTCGGCAACTACGCCTTCACCTACGACCGGCAGCCGCTGCTGCAGGAGCACCTCGCCAACTTCGAGGCGCTCGCCGATCTCGACGAGAAGGGCAAGCGCAAGCTCGCCGAGGTGGAGGGGCTGGAGCTGAACGTCCAGCGCGTGCGCTCGGTGGCCAAGAACGCCCGCACGATGCGCACCCTCCAGCGCGACTTCGGCAGCGTCGTCGAGTTCCTCGCGTCCTTCGAGAGCGAGCAGGACCTCGCCGCCGGCGTCGAGGAGATGTTCAGCTACATCAAGGACGAGGGCGCCGTCGAGTTCACGCGCGAGATGGGCTGGAAGACGCCGGGCAGCAGCCCCGCCGTGCGCCGCGTCCTCAGCCGCATGCGCGAACTCGTGGACGGCTCGATCGACATGCCGGGCATCCGGGCCGCGATCGCCGCGATGGCCGCGGCGACCGGCCGCGACGAGGAGACCATCGACTTTCTCCTGCAGCTCTTCGCCGCGGGCGATACGCGCATCGGCCTGGCGCCCATCTGCGACGTGAATTTTGCCTGCTACCGTTGCCGAGTGAGCGACCGCCAGTGTGCGGAGCGCCGCTACGAGTTCGGCACCGGTCGCGAGATCGTGCACGAAGAGCTGGAGTGATCCCCTTCGCGCGTTCGCCTGCGCCGTCGTCCGGCCTCCTCGCTGCCCCTCCCCCCGCCCGTCGCCCGCCCGGGAACCCGGGGGCAGCCTGGGACAGCCTCTGACCCCTGAGGCCCGGCCGCTCCCTCCCGCGCGCCTGCAGTTCCGGTTTGTCATCGCCCTTGCTCTGGCGCCGGGTGATGATCCGGAACTACGGCATCGGCAATCGCGCCATCGCGATCTCTACCCAGCAACCGGACGTGCTGCGCGCCGACGCGCTCGTCCTGCCCTGGTCCGGCCTCGATTCGCCGCGGCCGCCGAGCGCGGTGCTGCAGGCGGCCGGCGCGGCGGTGGTCGCGGAGATCGCCGAGTACGGCGAGGGATCCGAGGTCATGCTGACCTCCGCCGGCGCCCTGCCCCAGCGCTTTCTGTTCCACCTGAGCCTGCCCCGGGAGGAGAAGGTCGCGCTCTCCGTTCTCGAGGACCGCTTCCGCGACTGCTTCTTCCAGGCCGGCGTGCTCGGCCTGCGCGAACTGGCCGTGGCCATCCTCGACTTCTCGCCCTACGTCGAGAGCTTCTCGGATCTCGTCGCCCGCGTCTGGACGACCAGCCGCGAGTTCCTCAGCCGCGAGCGCGGGCCGCAGCGGCTGCTCTTCCTCATCGACGATCGTGACCTGCGCGGCCAGTACCTGCGCCACTTCCTCGACCGCAAGCAAGCCGAGGACCGTCGCTGGGAGCACGAGGAGCCGGTGCTGGCCACGCCCCTGCCGCCGGGCGCGCGCCTGTTGCGGCAGCCGGTGCTGCGAGCGCCGGGCCAGGACACGGAGCAGGTGCTCAGCCTCGAGCTCAGCGACGCCCTGCCGGCGCCGGAGGCGATGGCGGCCGCGCTGCGGGCCCTGCTGGAGGACTACCGTCTCGGGCGCGAACTGGGCGAGAGCCGCCTGCGTCTCGTCGGGCCGATGGCCGCGGCCTTCGCCGCCGGTCTGGCCCAGCGCGGCGAGGAGCGCGCTCCCGCCGAGCGCCTGCGCATCCTCGGTTCGCCGCTCGCGCTGCGCCTGCCCTGGGAGCTCCTGCCCAGCGCGTGCGAAGGGGTCTGTCTGGGCGAGGGCCACCTGCTGACGCGAGGCACGAACTTCCTGCACTTCCGGCGGCGCAACCTGCGCCCCG
>VGXI01000127.1 GCA_016873475.1 bacterium
GGGGCCGCGCGCAGGTTGCGCCGCTTGCGCGCCGGGTCGTAGTAGTCCGTGAGGCAGTCGATGCCGACGACCTCGCGGCCCTCGTCGAGCAGGCGCTCGCTGAGCTGCGAGCCGATGAAGCCCGCCGCGCCGGTGACGAGGACGCGGCCGCCGCTGATGCCGCCCCCGCTCAAGGCTGCGCGCTCCCCGCGCCGGGCAGGCTGGGCTGCGCGAGCGCCTCGTCGATCAGGCGCAGGCGCTCGCGCATCGCCGCGCTGTCGGGATGCCGCTGCAGATAGGCCGCTACTTGATCGCGTAGCGAGCGCAGGTTGTCGCGCGAGGGGAAGTAGCTCACGACGTAGTCGATCAGCGAGAGGTAGGCCGGCTCGTAGTCCGGGTTCAGCTTGACCACCTCGCCGAGGGACTGGACGACGCGCTGGCGATCGTCGGCGGCCTCGGCGGCCTGCGCGTAGCGGGCCCAGAGCTGCCAGTTCTCCGGCTCGCGCTCGATGTACTTCTCGTAGGAGCGCATTGCCCGGGCCGGTTCGCCGTTCTTCATGTACAGGTAGCCCAGGTACATGGCCACGGGCCCGAGATCCTCGCGGATCAGGCTCGCCATCTCCATCGCGCGCACGGCGCGGGCCGGATCGGGACCGCCGGGCGCGTCCTCGCGGTCCAGCTCGATCGCGAGGCGGCTCCAGGCCGCCGCGTAGTTCTGGATCAGGTGCGAGATCGTCGCGTCCTTGTAGAAACGCGGCAGACTCAGGCGCGGATCGTCGGGCGGCGGCACCTTGTCCACGATCGAGGGCCCGCCGAGCGCCTCCTGCCAGACGCCGCCGCGGCTCGTGCGCTCCTCGCTGAGGATGCCCCGCCACTCGAAGACCTGCTCCAGGTTCTGCCTGAGCTTGGGCAGGTCCACCTGCTCGCTGCCCTCGGTGAGGGTCATCCGGTAGACCATGCCCTCCATCTTGAGGTAGGGCAGGAAGGGCTGCAGGGTCTCGCGCGGGATCGTGACGGCGAAGTAGAAGGGCAGCTTCTCCCAGCCCTGGCGCTGGGCGTTGATGAAGAGGTGGTTGATCACCTCGTCGCGCGGCTGGATGATGCGCCCGTCGTCGAGGCGGTAGTAGTGCGTCGCCACATCGGCCATCTCGGCATCGCGCCAGGTGATGGGCAGGCTGGGCTTGAGGTCGCGCAGCTGGCGCATGTACCAGTCGGTGTTGAGCAGGCTCAGGTTGATGACGCGGATGTCCTTGCGGAAGCCCTCCACCTCCTGGATGTACCAGAGCGGGAAGGTGTCGTTGTCGCCGTTGGTGAAGATGACGGCATTCTGCTCCAGGGGTGCCAGCATGTTGTAGGCGTAGTCGCGGGCGATCAGGTTCTCGCTGCGATCGTGCGTGTGCCAGCCGTGGACGAGCGGACCGAGCGCGGCGAGCAGCAGGGCGCCGGCCAGCACGGCGGCGTAGATCGCGCGACGCCGCTCCCGGCGCAGGGAGTCGACCAGCCCGACGGCGCCGAGGGCGATGAAGACCGCGAAGTAGTAGAAGCCGTTCGCGTAGAAGTAGTCGCGCTCGCGCACCTCGTCGGACGAGAAGTTGAGGAAGAAGACGAGGCCGATCGTGTTCAGGAAGAGGACGGTGAAGAGCGCCGCCCAGTGGCGCCGCTCGCGCAGCCACTGGAGGGCGACGCCCAGCAGGCCGAGCCCGAGCGGGATCGCCGTCAGCGCGCGCCCGAGGTGGAAGTTGAAACCGCCCATCGGCAGGCTCCACTCGCCCGGCATGCGGAACTGGGCGCCGAGGTAGCCGAAGAAGTGCGTGAACTGCCAGCCGATCGGCGCCTTCCGCTCCGTCGGCAGCTGGAAGGGGTACTGCTCGCGCTTGAGCACGGCCCAGAGGCGGCTCCAACTCGAGGGGTCGGCCTCGTTGATCATCGGGCCCTGACCGGCGCGGATGTACAGGAACAGGTGCACGCTCAGCCCGAGGACAAAAAGGGCCAGGCTGTAGAGTACGAAGGGCCGCCGGCCGCGGCCGCGCGCCTGCGGCAACGCGAACCAGATGCCGAGGCCGAGGATTGCCAGGACCGCGACGAGCGTGATGGGGTCGGGCGTGTGCAGCACCGTGCTGCCGAGGAAGAGCGCCAGTAGCGCCCCCACCAGCCAGAGGTCGAGATTGCTGAAGCCCTTCTTGGGGATCATCAGGGCGAGCACGAAGAAGCCCGGGAAGACGAGCAGGGTGCCGAGGTGAAAGCCCACGGCCAGGCTGAGCAGGTAGAGGATCAGGTAGACCAGTGCGTTGCCGCGCGGGCGGTCGGCGTGCTCGGCCCAGTCCAGGGTGAGCCAGAGGACGAAGCCCGTCAGGAAGGCGCTCAGCGCGTAGACTTCGGCCTCGATGGCGTTGAACCAGAAGGTCTCGCTGAAGGCGATGAAGAGAGCGCCGGTGAGTCCGCCGGCCGCCCGCACCCAGACGGGCGGCGCCTCGCCCCCCTCCCGCCAGGCGGCCGTCACCCGCAGGCTGAGCAGGTAGACGAACAGGGCGGCCAGGGCGGCGAAGAAGGCGCTCATGAAGTTGATGCGCTGGGCGACCCCCTCGCCGAAGGGCAGGAGCCCGGCCAGGCGGGCCACCAGCACGTACATCGGCGTCGCCGGCGGGTGGGGGATACCGAGGGTCCAGCCGCAGGCGATGAACTCCCCGCAGTCCCAGAAGTTAAGCGTGGGCGAGAGCGTCAGGCCATAGACCACCAGGGGCAGGAGGAAGGCCAGGGCCCCTGCGGCCAGGAGGAGAGGATGTCGCTTTGGCATTGGGTTCCCGCGCGCGAGTAAGGGAATGTCATTTCACGACATATAGCAGGGATCCTGCCCTAAAGTTCCTCGCCGCGCAAGGGGCAATTCGGGCGCTTCAGCCGCCCGGCGATCCCGGCCCGGCAACCCCGGCTGGCCCAGCGCCGGCGGCCCGGCGGCGCCTCAGGAAGAGCAAGCCACCCACCAGGCTGACCGCGAGCATCGCCAGGTAGGCGAGCAGTTCGATCGCCACGGCCGCCTCGCCGCTCACGCCCAGGGGCGCGAAGAGCGGCAGCGCGAGTCCTTCGCGCAGGCCGAAGCCGCCCAGGGTGAGGGGCAGCGTGAGAGCGAAGGCGAGCGGCGGCACGGCGAGGAAGTAGGCCGGCAGTTCGGGGCCGGCCATTCCGAGCAGGGCCAGGCCGACGAAGTAGTGCACCGCCACGCGCAGGCCCTGCACGAGCAGGGAAAGCGCGAAGAGCCTGAGCAGGAGCGCGCGCTGTCGCCGCAGCCGGCGCAGCTGCTCGATCGCCCGCGCGCGCAGTCCACCGGCTGGCCAGAGCGAGAGCCGCTCGCCGAGTCGGTAGAGCAGCCGGAGCAGCGGGTCCAGGTAGAAGAGCGCGCCGAGCAGGAGGAAGAGAGTCCCGCCGATGAGGATCCCGCGGGCGAGGGGGCGCAGCGCAGGGTCGGCCCAGAGTCCGGCCGCGGCCAGCATCGCCAGCGCGGCCAGGGCCGAGAGGCCCGTGAGCCGGTCCGCCAGGGTGGCGGCCGAGGCCGCCACCGGATCGCGCGCGCGGCGGCTCAGGTCCAGCACCTTGACGAGGTCGCCGCCCACGCTGCCCGGCATGAAGTTGTTGAAGAAAAGCCCCACCCAGTAGAGCTGCGTCAGCTCGCCCGGGCGCAGGCGGATGCCGAGCGCCGCGAGGAAGCGCCCCCACTGCCAGGCGCCGAGCACGACGCTGAGCGCGAAGATCGCCAGCGCGGCGGCCAGCGGCGCTAGACGCGCCCGGCCGACCAGCGCCAGCGCCGCCCCCGGCGAGATGCGCGCAAGCAGAAAGGCGACCAGCGCCACGGTGAGCGCCAGCTTGAGCAGGGTGAGGAGCGGACGCCGGCGGCGCGCAGCCCCGGGAGCCGCCTCGGCGGTTGCCGCCGGCCGCGCCCTCATCGCGATTCTCCGCCGTCCGCGCCGGCGGTCTCGGCGAGCAGCCGGCGGAGCTGGGTCTCCGCATCGTCGGCGGCCCGATCCCAGCTGAAGCTGCGCGCCCTTGCCGCCGCGCGCGCCCCCATCGCCGCGCGGCGCGCGGGGTCGCGCAGCAGCGCGAGCGCGGCCGCCGCCATCGCCGGGACGTCGCCAGAGGGAACGAGCAGGCCCGTCTCGCCGTCCACCACCGAGTCGCGCAGGCCCGGCGCATCCGCCGCCACGCAGGGCACGCCGCAGGCGGCAGCTTCGATGACGGTGAGGCCCCAGCCCTCCTTCGGGCTCGCGTTGAGGAAGAGGTGACAGCGGTAGAGCAGGTCGACGAGGGCCGGCAAGGGCAGGTGCCCGTGGAAGCGCACCGCTTCCGCGAGGTCGAGCCGCGCGGCTTGTCGTTCGAGGGCCGCGCGCTCGGGTCCGCCGCCGACGATGTCCAGGCTCGCCGCCGGCAGCGCGCGGCGCAGGCGCGCGAAGGCCTCGATCACCAGGTGCGTGCCCTTGTAGCGGCGCAGGCGGCCGAGGTGGACGAGGCGCGGCGCCGCGTCCCTGGCCGGCGGCGCCGCCAGGTCGTAGGGCGCGGCGTCGAAGCCGCAGTGGCTCACCGCGATGCGCGCCGGGTCGAGGCCGCGGCGCACGAGATCGTCGCGCGTGCTCGCGCTGATCGCGATCACGCGGCTCCTGCCGTAGATGCGCGGGATCAGTCGCTCGGGCAGGTAGACGTAGAGCCCGGCCAGCCAGTTCGTCTCGCGGAAGACCGTCGCGCCGAACAGGTGCGGCACGATGAGCAGGTGCGGCAACGCGATCAGCGCGGGCAGAAAGAAGGGGATCTTATTGACGTCCTCGATGACCGCGTCGAAGGGCTCCCGCCGCGAGAGGCGGCGCGCGAGCCGCGCGAGTGCCCAGTTGGCGGTGAGCGGGCCGCCCGCGCGCAGCACGCGCAGGCCGCCGTAGCGCGCCTCGCGCTCCGCGCCCGGCCAGGCCGCCGCGAGCAGGGTGATCTGATGGCCGCGCGCGGCCAGGCGCTCGAGGATCTCGTGCAGGTGCGTCTCGGCGCCGCCCGCCTCGGGGTTCTCGCGGTCCCGCCAGTTGACCGCGAGCAGGCGCAGGGGCGCGCCGGGCGCTGCCGCGCGCGGGGGCCGCTGCCCGCTCACGGCCGGGGCCCGTCCGGCGCCGGCCGCCGGGCGACGCAGCCGATCACCATCGCCGTGTAGTGCCCGGCCCGCCGGTAACGCGCCCAGCGCTTGAGAGCGTTCGCGAGCTGGCCGAGCAGGGGCAAGGGCGGCGGGTGCATCGGCAGCGCCAGGCCGAGCCGCGCGGCAGCGCGCCGCAGCGCGCGGTAGACCAAACCGGGCTCGGGCCAGGCGCCGTAGGTCGCGAGCAGCTCGAAGCCCTGTGCGCGCAGCAGGCCCTCGAGCTCGCGGGGGCTGAAGGAGCACTCCCAGCCCGCGAACCAGCGGTCCAGCGCGATCAGGAGGCGCTTGGCCGGCGTGTAGAAGTGCCAGCGCTGCGGCACATCGACGAGCAGGAGTCCGCCCGGCCGGAGAACGCGGTAGTTCTCGGCCAGCAGCGCCGCCGGCGTGCGGAAGTGCTCGAGCAGCCCCTGGTGGAAGACGGCATCGAGGCTGCCGTTCGCCAGTGGGAGGGCGAGGGCGTCGCCGCGCAGGAGGCGGAGGCTGCCCGTGGCGGGCGGCGCCGCCGCGAGCGCCCGCGCGCTGGCGGCGAGTGCGGCCTCGGAGTAGTCGAGCACCGTCACGCGCGCGCCGCAGGCCGCCAGGCGCAGGGAGTCGCGGCCGCTGCCCGCCCCCACTTCCAGCACGCGGGGCGCGCCCGGCGGAAGATGGCGGAGCAGCTCCGCGTGCGGCGCCCCCACGGCCTCGTAGACCGCCTCCACCGGCTGGGCGCCCCAGAAGCGATCCCAGTGCTCGCGCCGGCTCTCGCGCCGCGCGCTCATGCGGCCGGCCCCGTCACCTGCTCGTGGGGACGCTCCCCCGCCAGCAGCGCAGCGAGGAGACCGTTGGCGAAGCTCGCCGCCTCCTCGCTGTCGAACTTGCGGGCCAGTTCCACGGCCTCGTCGAGGATGACCCGCGCCGGCACCTCCGGCGCGCGCCGCGACTCGGCGAGCGCCAGGCGCAGGACGAGGCGCAGGATGAGGCTCAACCGGACGAGGTCCCAGTTCTGCAGGCGCGCGGCGATGTCGGCGTCCAGGCGCGGCGCGTCCGCACGCGCCCAGGCGACGAGCTGCGCCGCGTAGGCGCGCGTCTCGCCGGCGCTGCCGCGGCGGCCGGCCTGGTCGGCGAGGACCGCCGCCGCGTCCTTGCCTGGCGCCTCCAGCTCGTAGAGGCTCTGAAGGGCCAGCTCCCTGGCCTTGCGCCGACGACCCATGCTAGGCGCCGAGGCGGCGGCGCAAGTCGGCGAGCTCGATCGCGCCGAGGGCGGCGTCCCAGCCCTTGTTGCCGCTCTTCGTGCCGCTGCGCTCGATGGCCTGCTCGAGCGTGTCGGTGGTCAGCACGCCGAAGATCGTCGGCACGCCCGTCGCGAGACCGACCTGGGCGATGCCCTTGGCCGCCTCGGCGGCGATGTACTCGAAGTGCGGCGTGCCGCCACGGATGACCGCCCCCAGGCAGACGACCGCGTCGTAGCGCCCCGACTCGGCCGCCAGCTTGGCGACGAAGGGCAGCTCGAAGCTGCCGGGCACGCGGATCTCGGTGAGCGCGCTCTCCTCCGCGCCGTGGCGGAGCAGGCAGTCGCGGGCGCCGGCCACCAGCTTGTCGACGAGGAACTCGTTGAAGCGACTCACCACCAGGGCGACGCGCAGGCCCTTGGCGTTCAGTTGCCCTTCCAGGATCACGGCCCTACCTCCTTCTCGCCCAGGGTCTGCGCCCGGGCTCGCCTACGCAAGTGCTTTCTGCGTCGCGCAACCGGCGCTCGCCGGCGCGCGCTAGATCAGGTCCAACAGATGGCCGAGCTTGTCCTTCTTCGCGGCCAGGTAGCGGCGGTTTTCGCCCCGCGGCTCGACCTCCAGGGGCAGGCGCTCGACGATCTCGAGCCCATAGGCCTCCAGGCCGACGATCTTGCGCGGGTTGTTCGTGAGCAGGCGGATGCGCGAGAGCCCCAGCTCGGCCAGGATCTGGGCGCCGATGCCGTAGTCGCGCAGGTCGGCCTTGAAGCCGAGGTGGTGATTGGCCTCGACGGTGTCCATGCCCTGCTCCTGGAGACGATAGGCGCGCAGCTTGTTGGCGAGGCCGATGCCCCGGCCCTCCTGCGTCATGTAGAGGAAGACGCCGTGCCCGTTGGCCTCGATGGCGGCCAGGGCGAGGTCGCGCTGCTCGCCGCAGTCGCAGCGGCGGCTGCCGAGGACATCGCCGGTGAAGCACTGGCTGTGCACGCGCACGAGGGTGTCGGGCCGGGCGGCAGGATCGCCCTTGACCACGGCCGCGTGCTGGCTGCCGTCGACGAGGCTCTCGAAGAGGATGAGCCGGAACTCGCCCAGCTTGCTCGGCAGGGCGACCTCCACCACCCGACGCACCAGACGCTCGCGGCTGTGGCGGTAGGCGATCAGCTCCTCGATTGTGATCATCGCCAAGCCGTGCTTGCGGCTGAACTGCTCGAGATCGGGCTGGCGGGCCATGCTGCCGTCGGCGTTGAGGATCTCGCAGAGCATGCCGGCCGGACGCAGGCCGGCCAGGCGCGCGAGGTCGACGGCGGCCTCCGTGTGCCCGGCGCGGCGCAGGACGCCGCCCGGCGCCGCGGCGAGCGGGAAGATGTGGCCGGGCCGCGCGAGGTCGGCGGGCACCGTGCCCGGGTCGGCGAGCAGGCGCACGGTGAGGGCGCGGTCGGCGGCGCTGATGCCGGTCGTCGTGCCTTCGCGGGCATCGACGCTCACCGTGAAGGGCGTGCGCATGAGGGCCGTGTTCTGCTCGACCATCGCGTGCAGGTCCAGGCGCGCGAGCAGGTCGCGGTCGGCCGGCGCGCAGATGAGCCCGCGCCCGTGCGTGGCGAAGAAGTTCACCGCCGCCGGCGTCGCCTTCTCGGCCGCCATGATCAGATCGCCCTCGTTCTCCCGATCCTCGTCGTCGACGACGACCACCATGCCGCCGGCGGCGATCGCCGCGATGGCCTGCTCGACCCGTCCGAAGTTCCGCATGCTCACTCCTCGCCCGTGGCGCCGCGCTTGGCGCCGAGGAAGCCCTGCTCGAGCAGGAGCCCGAGCAGCCGGCCGTCGCCGCTCTCGCCGCGCGCCAGGTAGCGCTCCACGATCTTGCCCAGGATGTCCGTCTCGATGTTCACCGTGTCGCCCGCGGCCAGCCCGCCCAGGGTGGTCGCGGCCAGCGTGTGGGGAATCAGGTAGAGCTCGCACTCGTCGGCCTCGATCTCGGGACCGAGCGTGAGCGAGACGCCGTCGACGGCCAGGCTGCCCTTGGGCACGAGCTGCGCGGCGAGCTCGGCGTCGACGCGCAGGCGCAGGGTCGTCCAGCCGGACTCGGGGATGACGGCGACCACTTCGGCGACGCCGTCGACGTGGCCCGTGACGAAGTGCCCGCCCAGGCGGCTGGTCGGCGTCAGCGCGCGCTCGAGGTTGACGGCGTCGCCCGGCTTCAGGTCGCCCAGGGTGGTCACGCGCAGGGTCTCGCCCATCGCGTAGACGCGGAAGCGCGGGCCGCTGAGCGCGGTCACCGTTTGACAGGCGCCGGCGATGGCCACGGAGTCGCCGACGGCCAGGCCGCCGGCGATCGCGGGCGCCTCGATCTCCAGGTCCCGGCCGCCGCCGGCCGCCTCGGCCAGCACGACGCGGCCCACCGTCTCGACGATGCCCGTGAACATCGGCTCCTCCCTCAGCGCGCGCCGGCCGGCGCGAGCGTGAGCTGCAGGTCCTCGCCGAGGGGGCGCAGGCGCTCGATGCGCAGGCCCTCGCGCTCGGCGAGCGCGGTCCAGAAGGGGCGGCCGTCGGCCGGCAGCAGGCGCGGCGCGACGAAGAGCTCCCAGCGCTCCCAGAGCCCGGCGGCGAGGAAGCTGCTGACGAGCCGCCCGCCGCCCTCCACGAGCAGGCTCGTGATCTCCTCCTGCTCGGCGAGCAGGGCGAGCGCGGCGGCGAGGTCGACGCCGCCCGCGCCGCCCCGCGGCAGGCGCCGGCACTCCCAGCCGGCCGGCGCCGCGCCGGGCGCGCCCTCGGGCAGCAGCAGCAGCGGGGCGCGCCCGCTGTAGTCGAGATCGATGGGCAGCGCGCTCCCCGCGCCCCCGAAGACGATGGGCCGCGGCAGCGGGCCGGCCGCTTCGTCGGCGGGCAGCAGGCGCAGGTCCAAGCGCGGGCGGTCCAAGCGCGCGGTCTCGGCGCCCACGGCGACGGCCATCGCCGCCGCCCGCAGGCGATGCCCCTCGCGCCGCGCCGCCTCGCCCGTGATCCAGCGCGAGCTGCCGTCCGCGCGCGCGATCAGCCCGTTCAGGCTGGCCGCGCTCTTGAGCGTCACGAAGGGACGACCCGTGCGCTGTCGGTGCAGGTAGGCGGGGTTCTGCGCGGCGGCCTCGGCGGCGAGCGGGCC
>VGXI01000128.1 GCA_016873475.1 bacterium
TTGTCGGCCCGGAGGCCGAGGTCGAGCGCTGCATCGTCGCCGCGGGCGGGCGCATCGCCGGTCGCGTCACCGACTCCGTGCTCTTCCCGCAAGTCGAGGTCGCGCCGGGCGCCATCGTGCAGGGCGCCGTGCTCTTCTCGGGTTGCAAGGTGGCCGCCGGCGCGCGCGTCCACCGGGCCATCCTGGACAAGGGCGTGCGCATCGGCGAGGGCGCGCGCGTCGTGGGCACCGAGCGCCTGCTCGTGTTGCCTAAAGGGAGCGTGGTGCCGGCCGGCGTGGATGCCGCGACCTCCGGCGCCGTGCTCGTGCGGGGGGTGGAGCGATGAAGGCAGCGCGCCCCTACGGCCGCGTGGCCGTGCTCGTCCTGGCGGGCGGTCGCGGCGAGCGGCTGGACCTCCTCACCACGCTGCGCGCGAAGCCGGCCGTCCCCTTCGGCGGCAACTTCCGCATCATCGACTTCGTGCTCTCCAACTGCTTCCACTCCGGGCTCACCGAGGTCTCCATCCTCACGCAGTACCTGCCGCGCAGCCTGGAGGACCATCTCGGCTTCGGGCGCGATTGGGATCTCGACCGCCGCGAGGGCGGACTGCAGTATCTCCATCCGCATCGCGGCCTGGAGCGCTCGAACTGGTACGGCGGCACGGCGAACGCACTCTACGAGAACCTGCAGTTCCTCCTCGAGTCGCGCGCCGACCACTTCCTCATTCTGAGCGGCGACCACATCTACCGCATGGACTATCGGGAGCTGGTCGCGCAGCACGAGGCCTCGCTGATGCAGGTCACCGTCGCCGTGCGACCCGTCGACCTCGCGCAGGCGCACCACTTCGGCATCTTCGAGACGGACACCGCCGGCCGGGTCGTGGACTTCGCCGAGAAGCCGGCGCGGCCGCGCAGCAACCTGGCGAGCATGGGGATCTACGTCATCCGCCGGCAGTTCCTGCTCGACACGCTGCGCGACCGCGGCGCCGCGGAGCCGGCGCTGGACTTCGGGCGCGACCTCGTTCCCGACTGGGTGGCGCAGGGCCAGCTCGCCCTCTTCAACTTCCCCGGCTACTGGCTCGACGTCGGCACCCTGGACAGCTACGTCCAGGCCCACCGCGATCTGCTGGGGGTGGAGCCCGTCTTCCGCCTCTCCGATCCCGAGTGGCCGATCATCACGCGGGCGCCGCAGCGAGCGCCGATGGAGCTGGCGCACGGCGCGCAGGTGCTCGACTCGCTCGTCAGCGAAGGCTGCCACATCCACGGCCGCGTGGAGCGCAGCGTGCTCGGCCCCGGCGTGCGCGTGGGGGCCGGCGCGCTCGTGCGCGACGCGATCGTGATGGAGGACACGCTGATCGGCGCGCAGTGTCGGGTGGAGCGCTGCATCGTCGACAAGCGCGTCGAGCTCGGCGAAGGCTGCCGGCTCGGCGGCGAGGGCGCGGGCGACGGCAACGCCGACAAGCCGCAGGTGCTGCGCGGGGGCTTCAGCCTGATCGCCAAGGACAGCGTGCTGCCGCCCGGCTGGACGATCGGGCGCAACGTGCGCTGGGCTGTCGAGACCGTCGACGCGGCGATCAGCGCGCGCTTCCCCGGCCAGCAGGTGCCCGACGGCACGAGCTGCCTCGGCTGAGGGCCCGCGCAGCGCGCGGGGCCCGGCCGGCGACGCGCGTCTTCGACTAGCTGTCGGTGTAGAGCACCAGGCGATCGCCCGGGTGCAGCACGGATTTCTCGCTCAGGCGCTCGTTCCAGCCCAGCAGGCGCTCGACCGTCGTGCCGTAGCGCCGGCTGATGCTGGAGAGCGTCTCGCCCCGGCTCACGACGTGGACGCGGCGCGCCGGCGCGGCGTTGCTGTCCGGCTGGCCCTTCTCGGCGACGGCGCCGCTGCCCGAGCCCAGGTACTGCAGGACCTGGCCCGGATAGATGCGCGAACTCCGGCCGAGCTTGTTCCAGCGCTGCAGCGAGCGGAGGGGAACGCCGAGCCGGCTGGCGATCGCCGACAGGTTGTCGCCGCGGCGCACGGTGTAGTAGCCCTTGGCGCGGCCCTCCTCCGCCTTGAGGGGCGGCAGCACCTTGGCGGCTGCGGCAGCGACGCCGTTGGGCACCGGCTCCTGCCAGCCGCGATCCGGATGCGTCGGGATGACCAAGCTCATCCCGGCCCGCAGGTTGCGCGGGTTGCGGATGTTGTTGCGGTCGATGATCGCCTGCACGGTGGTGCCGTAGCCTTTGGCGATCTCGAAGAGGGTCTCGCCCCGGCGGACCTTGTGCTTGGCGAAGCTGACGCGCTGCTCCTCGGGCTCCTGCACGGCGAGGGCGGTGCGGAGCATCTCGGACTGCCCGGCCGGCACGTGCAGCGCGTAGCCCTGGCGATCCGGCGGCGTGCACCAGCGCAGGATGTGCGGATTGAGCGCCTCCAGCTCGGCGCGCCTGAAGTTGCCCTTGCGCGCGATGACGGAGAGGTCCACCGCCTGGTCGATCTCGATATCCTCGTAGGTGAAGGCCGGCTCCGGCTGGATCGTGAAGCCGTAGTCCTCGAGGTTGGCGCCGATCCAGGCGGCTGCCATCATCGTCGGCACGTAGTCCTCGGTCTGGCGCGGCAGATCGAGCTGCCAGTAGTCGCGGCTGCCGGCCCGCCGCATCGCGCTCATCACGCGGAACTCGCCCGAGTTGTAGGCGGCCATCGCCAGGTTCCAGTCCTGGAAGATGCCGTAGAGGTGGGAGAGGTACTGGCAGGCGGCCTCCGTGGAGCGCACGATGTCGCGCCGCTCGTCCACCCAGTAGTCGACGGTCAGGCCGTAGCGCCGCGCCGTGCCACGGATGAACTGCCAGGGGCCGACGGCGCCCGCGCTGCTCACGGCCGTCAGCTTGAAGCCGCTCTCGATCATCGCCAGGTAGTAGAGTTCCTTGGGCAGTTCGTAGCGGGCGAGCGCCGCCTCGATGATCGGCCGGTAGGCCTCGCCCCGGTTGAGCCAGTTCTGGTAGATCTCGCGGCTGCGGCCGCTGAACTGGTCGATCCACTTGTCGACGCGCGGATTGCGCTCGATGGCCAGCGCGCGCGCCGGCACATCCGGCAGGCCGCCGTACCAGAGGGCGACGAGGGAGTCGTCGGCGACCGCGAGCGGCGCCGCGAAGTGCATCAGGGACTCCTCGTCGAAGATCTCCTGCAGCCGGTCGAGGCGGTTCTGCAGGCTGCTCAGGTAGAGCCGCGCGAGGCCGCCGGCGACCATGGCGCTGTCCCCTTGGACGACGGCGAGTTCCGCCACCGCCTGGTCGATGTGCTCCTGCGCGGTGAGCAGGTCGCCTTGCGCGAGGAAGTGCACGGCGTCGTCGTAGTGGGTTTGTAGGGCCTGGAGCTCTGGCTTGAAGGCGAGGGCGCGGTCGCGCAGGGACCACTCGACGGGCGTCTCGACGAGGATGCCGCTGTCGGCGGTCAGGGCGGGGCCGAAGAGGCTGTCCGTCGCCGCCGTGGTCAGGACCCGGGGCGTGACGTCAGCGGACGGTTCCGTCGAGGGGCGCTCCTGGTGGCTTGCACAGGCAGGTAGGACTAGCAACAGGGCGAGCAGCCCCGGAATCTGGGCGCGACTGCGGATCACAGGGACCTCCTGGCGTCCGTTATGCTGGGGCACTGGACGGTGCCGGAGCCCCGAAGCGAGTTCAGCAAGGGGAAGACCTGCCGGGCGCGGAAGTCTAGAAGCAGCCGGGCAGATCTGGCAACCATGAATCGCGCCCGGGAGCGGGGGGTTGACTGGCGGGTGCCGGCTGAGTGTATACTTGAAGTACGATCAGCAGAGCATTGTAATTATATCAGTTGAGAGGGATACTCGGTCCAGCGCATGAGCCGTCAGCAGCGGAGCAGCCGCTATTTTCTGGAGCACCTTCTGCCCCGCGAGGCCCTGTCGCCCGAGGAGCGGGTGCGGCTGGACACCGTCCTGCGCAGCGGCGGGGCCGATGGGGAGCGTGCGCTCGCGCTCGAGCTCGCCGAGCGCCTGGTCGCCCGCGGCGTCTATGCGCGCGAGGCGGGCGGCGACTACGTCTTCGCGCGTGCAGGGGAGCGCTATCGCCTCGTCCTGAGGCGTGCCCTCGGCGCGATCCCGGCTCCCGTCGACGCGGAGCGGGTCGCGCCAGCGGCGCTGCCGGCGACGGCGCCGCTCGCCGCAGCCGCCGACGCGGTCGAGCCCCTGCCGGAGCCCCCGCTCGAACGACTGCGCGAAGTGCTCGCCGTGCTGCGCCTGCAAGGACGCCAGCCCGGCATCCTGAGCGGACTGGGTCGCCTGCTCGCCGCCCTGGGGCGCTGGCACCCCGGCGGCAGCGCGACGGTCTATCACTTCGAGGACCTGGAGAACGGCGAGAGCCAGCCCGGCCTCGTCGCGCTCGAGCCGGACACCCTCGCCGCCGAGCATCCCTTTCGCCGCGCGCTGGCCGGCGGCGGCCTGCTCGCCCTGCCCGGCGATGCGGTGGGCGCGCTCGCCTTCCCCGCGGCGAGCGCGACCTTGCGCGCGGGGCACTGGCTGCTCCTGCCCTTGCGCCTGCCCAGCGAGGACGGCAGCCTGCCCTGGGGCCTGCTCGAGCTGCGCCTGCCGGCGGGGGCATTCCCGGCCAGCCTGCCCGCGGAACTGGGGCTGCTCGGCGAGGCGCTCTCCGAGCTGGTCCACAATCACCGCGTGCTGGCCGAGGTCGTCTATGTCGACGGTCTGACGCAGGTCTACAATCGCAGCTTCTTCGACCAGCAGCTGCCGGTGGAAGTCGAGCGCGCCACGCGCAACAACGAGCCCCTGGCGATGCTCGTCGTCGATCTGGACGACTTCAAGCAGATCAACGATCGCCATGGCCACGAAGCCGGCGATGGCGTGCTGCGCGAGTTCGGCGGCCTGCTGCACCGCACGCTGCGCCGCGTCGATCTCGTCTTTCGCTACGGCGGCGAGGAGTTCGTCGTCCTCCTGCCGCGCCTGGACGAGGAGAGCGCCCTCCGCGCGGCCGAGCGCTTGCGGCTCGCCGTCGCCGAGCACCCCTTCCCCGTGCTGCCGAAGGGCGGCGAGTTGCGCGTGACGGTGAGCATCGGCGGCGCCCTCTACCCGCGCGATGCCGTCAGCGAACGCGGCCTCTTCCGCGAGGCCGATGCCGCCTGCTATCGCTCCAAGCGGGGCGGCAAGAACCGGGTCTCCTTCGCGCCCGCCTCCGGCGACGCCGTCTAACCTCCCGCTCCGCGCCCCCCGGGAGCGCGCGTGCTCTGGCCGCTCTTCCTCGGTGTACTGGCGGGGCTGCCGTTGCGCTTGCCGGCGGCGGCGGCCTTGCTGCCCTGGTTTCTCCCGCTGCTCTTCCTGCCGGCGGGGCCGCGCGCGAGCGGGCGCCGCCTGCAGTGGCTGCTGCGCCTCCTGGGCTTCCTGCTCGTGCTGCTGAGGCTGCCGGCGCTGCCGGCGCCGGGCGAGCGCGTCGAGATCGAGGGGCGCTGGACAACCACCGAGTCGCAGAGTGGCCGTGCCTTTGCGGGACGCCTGCGCGGCCAGCCGGCGCTCACGCTCCGCGGCCTCGGTACCCAACTGCCGGCGCCGGGCGCGCGCCTGCGCGGCGTCGGTCTCGCGCTGCCGAGCGCGAAGGGCGGCCGCGAGCTGAGGCTCATCGCCTGGCAGGCCGAGCGCTGCGAGAGCCCGGCGACCCGCGCCTCGCGGCTGGCCGGGCCGAGCCGGCGCGACCGCTGGGCGCGCGCGCTGACGCGGCACTTCCCGCCGGCGCAGGCCCCGCTCGCGCGTGCCTTCCTGCTCGGCGAGCGCCGCGGTCTGCCCCGCGAGCTGCGCGAGGCCTTCCGCGACGCGGGGCTCGCGCACATCCTTGCCGTGAGCGGCCAGCACGTCGCGATCTTCCTGATCCTCCTGCGCCTGGGGCTGGCGCCGCTGCTCGGCGCGGCGGGCGTCTTCCGCGCGGAGTCCGTGCTCCTGTGCCTCCTGCCTCTCCTGGCACTGGTCTGGGGCGACACGCCACCCGTCCTGCGCGCGCTGCTCATGGCGGGCTATCTGCTTGGCTGGCGACGCCGGGGCGGTCGACCTCAGGCGACCGAGGCGCTCGCCTGCGCGGGGCTCTGCGAGTTCCTCTGGCGCCCGGAGGCGCTGATGACGCCGGGCTTTCTCCTCAGCTATCTCGCGACGCTCGCGCTCATCGCCGGCTTGCCGGCAGGCGCGCCGCCGCCGGCGGGCTTCGCGCGTCTGCGCTGGCAGGCCCTGGCCGGCCTGCGGGCGAGCCTCCTGTGCAGCGCAGCCGTGCTGCCGGTGCTGCTGCTCCAGTTCCAGCAGCTGCCGCTGCTCGGACCGCTCTGGAATCTGCCGGCCGGCCTGCTCTGCGCGCCCGCCCTCGGACTCGGCTGGCTCGCGCTGCCCTTCGCGAGTCTGCCGGGCGCAACGCTGATCGCGCAGCCGGCCGGCTTCGCGCTCGCGCTGCTGGCCGGCGTCGCCGAACTCGGCGGGGGACCACTCGCGCTCGTGCTGCACCCCGCGCCGCCGCCACCCTGCGTCTGGCTGGCCTGGAGCCTGGGCCTGCACCGCCTCGTTGCGGGTCGCCTCGGCGCGAGCGGGGCGCTGCTGCTCGCCACACCCGCGCTCGCCGCGCTCGCGGCCGCTTGCCTTGACACCCTTCCGGGCCCCGTCTAGGATGCGGGCTCGTCGATCCGAGGCGGCGCGCGCGCCGCCACCCCGAATCCACGCCAGATCCGGCGCTCCCGACAGGTCAGGGATGACCCGCATCGCCGTTCTCGCATCCGGACGCGGCTCGAACTTCGAGGCTCTCGCCGCGGCCGCGCAGGCGGGGACTCTGCCCGCCGCGTTCGTCCTGCTCGCCAGCGACCAGCCGGGGGCCGGCGCGCTGGCCGTCGCCGCGCGCTTCGGCATCCCGAGCGCAGTGATCACGGGCCGTCGCGAGCGCGGGCGGCTCGATGCCGAATGCGAAGCGCGCTTCCTGGCCGCCTGCCGCGCGGCGGGCGCCGAGTGGATCTGCCTCGCCGGCTTCATGCGCATCCTCGGCGAGCACTTCCTCGGCGCTTATCCCGACCGCGTGGTGAACATCCATCCTTCGCTGCTGCCGGCCTTTCCCGGCCTCGACGCCCAGGCGCAGGCCTGGGCACACGGGGTGCGCGTGAGCGGCTGCACGGTGCACCTCGTCGACGCCGGCGTCGACACGGGCCCCATCGTGCTGCAGCGAGCGGTGCCCGTGCTTCCGATGGACAGCGCGGCGAGCCTCGCGGCGCGCATCCTCGTCGAGGAGCACCGGCTGTATCCGGAGGCTCTGCGCCTCCTGCTCGCCGGCGGCTGGCAGCGCGAAGGCCGCCGACTCCTCCTCACCGCCAATCCGGAGCCCGCCACATGAACGCCCTCGTCGATTGCAGCAGCCTCGGCCTCACTCCCAGCTACCGGGGCAAGGTCCGCGACCTCTTCGATCTCGGCGACCGCCTGCTCATCGTCGCCACCGATCGCATCAGCGCCTACGACGTCGTGATGAAGGAGCCCGTCCCCGGCAAGGGGGCCCTGCTCACGGGGATCTCGGTGGCCTGGTTCGATCGCATCGCGACGGCCGGCCTCGTGCGCCACCACCTGATCAGCGCCGACTGGCGGGACTTTCCGCCGCCCTACCGGCGCGAGGAGCTGGCGGGGCGCAGCATGCTGGTCCACAAGACGAAGCGCTTCGACCTCGAGTGCGTGGTGCGCGGCTATCTGGTCGGCAGCGGCTGGAAGGACTACCGGGCCACGGGCGCGGTCTGCGGGATCGGCCTGCCCGCCGGCCTGCGCGAGGCCGAGCGCCTGGAGCCGCCGCTCTTCACGCCGGCGACCAAGGAGGAGTCCGGGCACGACCTCAACGTGGGGCCCGCCGAGGCTGCGGCGATCGTGGGGGAGGCCTGGTTAGCACGGCTGGCCGCGACGAGCCTCGCGCTCTACCGCTTCGCGGCCGACTACGCAGCGACGCGCGGCATCCTGATCGCGGACACGAAGCTCGAGTTCGGCGCGCTGAACGGCGAGCTGATCCTCATCGACGAGGTCTTCACGCCGGACAGCTCGCGCTACTGGGAGCGCGCGGCTTGGGCGCCCGGGCGGACGCCGGACTCCTACGACAAGCAGATCCTGCGCAAGCACCTGGACGCCGTCGGCTGGGATCGCAGCGGCGAGCCGCCGAGCCTGCCGGCCGCGCTGCTCGAGCGCCTCGCGGAGCGCTACGCCGAGATCCACCGTCTCCTCTTCGCGGCGGAGGCGGCCCGGTGAAGATCCAGCGCGCCCTGCTGAGCGTCACCGACAAGCACGGCCTCGTCGAGCTGGCCGGCGCTCTCGCGGCGCGGGGCGTCGAGCTGATCGCGAGCGGCGGCACGCGCCGCGCGCTGGCGGCGGCCGGCATCGCGACCCGCGAGCTGGCCGAGTACACGGGCAGCCCCGAGTGCCTCGAGGGACGCCTGAAGACCCTGCATCCGAAGGTCTTCGGCGGCATCCTCGCCGACCCCGCGCGCCACGCGGCGGATCTCGCGGCGCTCGACCTACCGCTGGTCGACCTCGTCGTCGTCAACCTCTACCGCTTCCGCGAGACGGCGGCGAGCGCTGCGGACCCCGACATCGGTGGGCCGAGCCTGCTGCGCGCGGCGGCCAAGAACTTCGCGCGCGTCGCCGTGCTCTGCGCGCCGGCGCAGTACGCGGAGTTCCTGGCCGCGCTGGCGGCGGGCGAGGGCGCCATCGACCTGCCGCTGCGGCGGCGGCTGGCGGCGGCGGCCTTCGCGCACACCCGCGACTACGACACGGAGATCGCGGCCTGGTTCGGGGGCGGCGAGCCGGCCGATGCGCCCGGGCTGGACGCGCCGCTCGCGCAGCTGCGCTACGGCGAGAACCCGCATCAGCGCGGCGCGCTGCACGCCTGGCTGGCGTCGGCGCCGCCCTTCACGCAGCTCGCGGGCGGCGAGCTCTCCTACAACAACCTGCTCGATCTCGGCGCCGCCCTCGACCTGATCGCCGACCTGGGGGGCGGCGAGGCGGCGGCGGCGGTGATCAAGCACGGCAATCCCTGTGGCATCGGCTTCGGCGCCACGGCGGCGGCCGCGCTCGACGCCGCCTGGCGCTCGGATCCGGTGAGCGCCTACGGCTCGGTGGTCGCGCTCTCGGCGCCGGCGGACGCCGCCGTGGCGTGCTTCCTCGCCAAGAAGTTCGTCGAGCTGCTCGTCGCGCCGAGCTACAGCGCGGATGCCCGCGAGGCGCTGGCCGCCAAGAGCAAGCTGCGCCTGCTCGCCCTGCCCGAGCCGGCGGCCTGGCGCGCGCCGCGGCGCCTGCGCTCGATCGGGCCGCTGCTGCTGGTGCAGGACGAGGACGCGGAGTTCGTGCCGACGGCCGAGTGGCGGCGGGTGGCCGGGCCGGCGCCCGACGCCGAGACGCTGCGCGGGCTCGAGCGGGCCTGGCGCGCGGTCAAGCACGTCAAGAGCAATGCGATCGTCATCTGGCGGGAGGAGCACCTGATCGGCGCCGGCGCCGGGCAGATGAGCCGCCT